>CAZYUW010000149.1:0-4561 GCA_964650685.1 uncultured Nitratifractor sp. | reverse complement strand
ACAGGATGATGCCCCCTATCGTGACGGCCTTCTCCGCCTCTCTTTTGATCGATTCGTTAACTTTGAGCTTGATCTCTTCGATCTTTTTGTTGTAGACCTCTTTGGTGGTTTTGAATATTTCGTATGTGGGAACGAGTGCCTCTATCTCGTTGATCGTCTTTTTGTATCTGGCGACCAGCTCTTTGTCTTTGGGACGATAGTGGAGAATCTTTCTGAGCAGCCTCTTCTCCTCTTTGAGTTGATCCAGAGTGGCCTCCAGTGTCTTGAAGCTGTTTTCGTATGCCAATTGGTCACTGTTGAGCTTTTTAAGATAAGAAACCGCAGTTATGATACCAAAAGGATTTCCTATTTGCGGGGCATCTTCTATCTTGGGTGGTTCGAGGAGCTTTCTAAAGGGATCGCTCTGAAACTCTTCGAGTAGCTGAAGCTTGCCTTCGTTGGTCTGTCTCTCCACTTCATAAGACTCCAGCAGATGCTCCTCTTCGGGCGTGCGGTTTTTCAATCTTTTGAGGCGGAATATCTCGGAGACCAACTTCTCCTGCCTCGCTTTGAGATCCTTGTATGTGTGATAATTGCTGTATATCTTGGTCCAGATGTTCTCCTGATCGACCTTTTTTTCTATTTCGCGCAACTTCTCCAGCAGAGTGCTGGTATGGGCATCCATCTGCTGCTTGAGCCTCTCTTCGGTACTTCTCTTGACGCTTCTGTTGACATCGAGCAGCTTTTCGAGCGTCACCTCCTCCGCGACGAGGACAGAGAGCAGCAGGACCGAAGCGAAAAATATCCTCATCTGCCTCCTCCAAACATGGAAAGAGTATCTTTTATCACTATTTCGTCTATATCGTCTCGTATGACGAAAGAGCCCATGGAGCCTCCCGGCAAAATGAACTTCAGTTTGTTGTTAGCACTTTTTTTGTCGAGAAAAAAGTGCTCGTAGAATCTCTGCGCATCTTTCACTTGATAATCCACAGGCAATCCGTTGCGTTTCAGCAGCGCCTTGATCCTCTCCGCCTCTTTTCTCTCCAACAATCCCAGACGAATGGCCAGTTCGTTGGCCATCACCATACCTATGGACACCGCTTCCCCATGCAGATATTTCCCATATCCCGCTTCGTTCTCTATCACATGGGCGAAGGTGTGACCATAGTTTAGCACCGCTCTGATCCCGGACTCTTTTTCGTCCTGATTGACGACATCGGCTTTGAGGGTCACGGATCTGGCTATCATCTCCATGACAGTTTTTTTATCTCCATAGAGATCGTTTCGCTCGAGATAATCGAAAAAGGCGGCGTCGAACATCACGGCCATCTTTATCACTTCGGCTATGCCTGCGGCGTACTCCCTGGAAGGCAGAGTGTCCAGAAAATGTGTATCGATATAGACCGCTTCGGGTTGATAGAACGATCCTATCAGATTTTTACCGTACCTGTTGTTTACGCCGGTTTTGCCTCCTACGCTGGCATCAACCTGACTGAGCAGAGTCGTGGGTATCTGGACGAAAGCGATACCTCTTTGGTAGATGGAGGCCGCGAAGCCCGTCATATCTCCTATTACACCTCCACCAAAAGCGATAAGCAGGGATTTTCTGTCGAATTTGGCCTCGAAGAGACGATCCAGTATCGAGAGTACGGTATCCATTGTCTTGTAGTTCTCCCCGTCGGGCACCTCTATGACGATCAACTCTGGAGCCTCTATATGCTCTTTGAGCTTCTCGAGATGCAGGGACGATACGGTAGGGTTGGTAACTATGGCCACCTTCCTGTCGTATCTGAGCTCTGGAAGCTCCCCTATCGCAATATCATATTTGATATTCGCCACACTCTCCAACTCTATAGGTACAATCATATTCTATCACCCCGCTTTAAAAAACACTTCCACAGTACAACGATAACCCGACACCCCGATATCGCAGTACCGATTCGGCTTTTCATAGTAGGGTTAATTTTATCTTAACTAATTTAATAATCTCCATAAATAGACCCAAATCGCGGGCAAAAGAGAAGGCGTGGAAATGATCTCAGTCGGTTTCGGTAGGAATCAGCAGTTTGGGGTGGGTGTGGGAGTTGAGCATATGCCTGTCCAGACTCATGGAAAAAAATCCGAATATGGACTCCTTTTTCAGCTTTTTAGTAAAAGGAACTATATGCAGCACATTGTCCATTTTGTGAAACTCCCTTATGGGGTTGACCTGCTTCTCCTCTATCTTGATCGGGTAGTGAAATATATGCGAAAGTGTTTCGTAGTGCTCCACGATCATCCGTTTGTCCTGAAAATCCCCATCCGGAGAGTAGTTGCACAGGCACAGCTCCAGATCGAGAGTCTCCGATATATAAAAACTCATGGACGATATCGACTCCATCTCCTCCTCGTTGTCGGACATGAGTATGGCGGAGTGCTCGATCGTATAGAGAGATATATCCCCGAAAATACACACGAGTTTTTTCAGATCGAAAAGTTCGCCGGAGATTTTGTCGTTCTCGAAACACTCCATAGAGCAAAATACGAGACCCACATCGCACTTCTGCATATCGGATACAAGAGTCTCCGTGAGACCTTCCTCCTCATAGGAGACCATGATATCGATATTTTCTCTTCTAAATGACTTGATCTTTTCGAGCAGTCCAAACTCCCCTGGATTGAATATCCTGACCGTCAGCTCTTTATCTTCGAGCCTTTCGAGCAGATGGATGCTCTCCTTGAGATACATTAGAGCCCTTTCCGAATCTTTCTGCATATCGAGTATTAGATAGAGATTTTTACCAAAAGGCTCCGGGAACATCCCGTTGCGGTTATGTATGCGATGAAAGATGTTGTTCAGCACCTGTGGACGACCTATCAGCAGAAGCGTATCCTGTGGTTTGATCATCGTCGCATTGTTGGGCATGATCATTTTGCCATTTCGATATATGGCTGCTATCTTCCATTTGATCTGCGCGATGGAGCCCACATGTCTGTACGCGAAAGTACTGCCGAAAGGTACGAGAACCTCGATGATCTCCCCCTCTGAGAGTCCGACATTCTGTGCGACGATTGGAACTCCCGGCAAATGATTGTAGAGATGATTGGAGAGCAGATCAGCGCTGTTTATCGTAACGGTACTGCCTTTTCTAAGCTTGTTGAAGGCGTTCCAGCTATCCAGAACGACCACCCGTATCTTTTCGTCTATGCGGCGTATGTTCTTTAATGACTCTCCGGTATCTTCCAGTGAATCGAGCAGTATGAATACCATTGTGAAGTTTTCCGATAGAAAAAGCTTGCGCATTTTGCTGAAACTGGTGGGGTCCATCTGTACGATATCAAGTTTTACGAGAAGTTTTTGAGGAAGAGTGAGGTCTCCGGGTGTCACCACCGTATACTGGTTCTCTCCGGCTCTTTTGTGATTTATTCGTTCTATGAACTGTTCGGCCACCAGGCCATCCGCAAGAATAAGTATCTTTTTCATACCGCTCTTTTTGATCTCTTTTTGGATAAAATCTTCAAATCCAAATGCAAGAGGACATTATAACACAATGGATTTCAAAATCGATAAAACGGACGGCTCCGCAAGGGCCTGCACGATAGAGACCGCCCACTCCATTATCGAGACTCCGGTATTCATGCCGGTAGGAACGGTCGGGTCGGTCAAATCTCTCGATACCAGCGATCTGCTTTCATTCATAGAGCCGCAGATAATACTGGGAAACACTTACCATCTCTATCTCAGACCGGGAGACGAGATCGTATCGCGCCTGGGTGGATTGCACGGTTTTACCGGATTTCCCAAAAGTTTCCTGACCGACAGTGGCGGCTTTCAAGCCTTTTCGCTGAGCGAGAATGTGCGGATAGAGGATGACGGTATCCTTTTTAGAAGTCATATAGATGGATCGTCACACAGCTTTACCCCCCGAAAAGTACTCGATATCCAATACAATCTCAACAGCGATATAATGATGATCCTGGATGATCTGGTCGCACTGCCGGCAAGCAAAAAGAGGATTGGAGACAGTATAGACAGAACGACCCGCTGGGCAGAAGAATCGATAGAGTACCACAGAATGAAGCAGGCCGAAGGGGTTGGGGAGAAACAGAATATTTTCGCCATTATTCAGGGTGGAGTCGATATGGAATTCAGAAAAATCTCCGCCACATCCCTGTGCAGTATGGATTTCGACGGTTTCGCCATAGGCGGTCTGAGCGTGGGCGAATCCAGCTCCGAAATGTACGATACGGTAGAGTATACCACACAGTTCATGCCTGAGGGCAAAGCCCGCTATCTGATGGGAGTCGGAACCCCGGAAGATCTGGTCGAAAATGTCTCCAGAGGAGTCGATATGTTCGATTGCGTCATGCCCACGAGAAACGCGAGAAACGGCACTCTCTTTACATCTTTTGGCAAGATAACGATAAAAGCGGCGCGATTCGAGACGGATGAATCTCCAATCGATCCCGAGTGCGAATGCACGGTGTGCCAAAACTACAGCAGAGCCTATCTGAGACATCTTTTCAGAGCGAAAGAGTTGAGCTATTTTCGGCTGGCCACCATACACAATCTCCACTACTATCTGGAATTGATGAAAAAGAT
>CAZYUW010000148.1:0-4790 GCA_964650685.1 uncultured Nitratifractor sp. | reverse complement strand
AAACAGGTATCAAGATAATAGCCACCAACGATACACACTACACCAATCCCGATGACGCGGATGCTCATGAAGCCTTTATGTGCATAGCGATGAATAAACTCTACAATGATCCTAATCGTCTCAGACACAGCGTGCATGAGTTCTATATAAAGTCTCCGGAAGAGATGGGTAGGTTGTTCGCCGATATACCGGAAGCTCTGGAAAACACAAAAGAGATAGTGGACAAATGTAACCTGGAGATAAAACTTGGCAACCCTACTCCGCCGAATTTCAAATTTGCCAGAGAGAGAGCGGAGATGGTCGGAATCGATCTTCCTGAACCTGATGTCGAGTACTCTCTGGAGAACGACAAAACCCTTTTTGAGCACGAAGCCAGAAAAGGTCTCGAAAAAAGACTTGAAAATGTGGATATCTCCAGGCACGAAGAGTATCGCGCGAGATTGGAGAGAGAGATAGAGATAATCAACTCCATGAAGTTCCCGGGCTATATGCTGATAGTGTGGGATTTTGTCAGAGCAGCCAAAGAGAGAGGTATTCCGGTTGGGCCGGGCAGAGGTTCGGCCGCCGGATCTCTGGTGGCCTACGCTCTACAGATAACCGATATCGATCCCATGCCATACGGTCTGCTTTTCGAGCGTTTTCTCAATCCGGAACGGGTAAGCATGCCCGATATCGATATGGATTTTTGCCAATCCAGACGCCAGGAGATCATCGATTATGTTATAGACAAGTATGGTAGAAACAATGTCGCTCAGATAATCACTTTTGGCAAACTTCTCGCCAAGGGGGTCATAAGGGATGTCGCCAGGGTCATGGATATGCCATACGCTCAGGCGGACGCGTTCGCGAAACTTATCCCTGACGAGCTTGGCATAACTCTCAATGGAACAGGCAGAGAAGGTGAAGCCGATTTCAAACCCGGAGCTTTTCAGAAAGAACCCAGGATCAGAGAGCTTATAGAGAGCGACGAAAAGGCGGCGCAGATATGGAAGTTCGCTCTGGCTCTCGAAGGGCTCAACAGGAATGCCGGTACTCACGCGGCCGGTGTGGTTATTTCCAACGAACCGCTTTGGGAAAAAACTCCTCTCTTCAAACCCAGTGGCCAGGATATATTGGCTACCCAGTACAGTGGCAAATATGTCGAAGATGTGGATTTGATCAAATTCGATTTTCTCGGTCTAAAAACGCTTACTGTCATAGATGAGGCGCTCAAGCTGATAGAGAAGCGTTATGGCAAAAGAGTGGATTTCGACAAGGTCGATATAGAAGATCCAAAAGTTTATGAATATATAGCCACAGGAAATACGCTTGGGCTTTTCCAGATAGAGTCTGCGGGCATGCAGGATCTGGCCAAAAAGTTGAAACCGAGTGGTTTTGAAGATGTGATAGCGATGCTGGCGTTATACAGGCCGGGCCCTATGGATTCGGGAATGCTCGATGATTTTGTCGAGCGCAAACATGGCCGCGCCGAGATTACATATATGTTTCCCGAGCTGGAGCCGATACTCAAACCCACCTATGGCGTCATCGTCTATCAGGAGCAGGTGATGCAGATTGTGCAGACCATAGGTGGATTCAGCCTCGGAGGAGCGGATTTGGTGCGCCGCGCGATGGGAAAGAAGATCAAAAAGGAGATGGACAGGCTCAAAGATGAGTTTACACAAGGGGCGTCCGAAAAAGGTTTCGATCCGATCAAGGCCGCTGAGCTTTTCGATCTGATCGTCAAATTTGCCGGATATGGGTTCAACAAATCCCATTCTGCCGCCTATGCTATGGTCACATTCTACACATCCTGGCTCAAATGTTACTATCCTACGGAGTTTATGGCTGCTCAGTTGACGCTGGAGAAAGACAATACCACAAAAGTGGTCAGATATGTCGATGAGGTCAAGCATATGGGTATCGATCTTTTGCCGCCCGATATCAATCGTTCCGATCTGGCGTTTGTCGCGGACGAGATAGATGGAAAAGCCACTATACTATTTGGTCTTGGCGCGATCAAAGGAGCCGGAGATATCGCCGTCAAGTCTATTCTGAAAGCCAGAGAAGACGGAGCGTTCAGGGATCTGAGCGATTTTGTCAGTCGGATAGATACCGCCAAGGTCAACAAAAAGGTTATCGAAGCGTTCATAAAAGCTGGAGCACTCGATTCCTTTGGCTATACCCGCAAAGCCATGCTGGCGCAGCTCGAAGAGATCATGGAGGCCGCTTCCAAGGCCGCACAGGCGCGAATCATGGCGGAAAATTCCCTTTTTGGCGGCGGAGAGGATATGACCCATGTGGAGTTGGAACTCGACTCCATGGAGGAGTTCGAAACCTTGAAAATGCTGGAGTTCGAAAAGGAGACTCTTGGATTTTATGTCTCAGGACACCCGCTCGATGAATACAGAGAGGAGCTCGCCACGATAAATTATACTCTCAGTTCCGAAATAGATGAGCTCGACGACGGTTCTCAGGCGCTGATCATAGGACGCATAGAGGAGATAAACGAAAAGATATCCAAGAAGGGAAACAAGTTCGCGATAGCCAATGTTATGGATCTGCATGGCAATATCGAGCTGATGCTCTTTGCCGATCGCCTCAAAGAGCTTCAGGATAATTTCGATGTGACCAAACCGATCGCATTCAAGGTAAAAATAAGCAAAGACGGTGAATTCACCAGAATGAATATACTCAAGATCGAATCTCTTCGTGAGGCCAAAAAAGAGAAAATCAAAACCAAAAAAAGAGAGAAACACACCAAAGTCCCCGAAGAGGAGCCTCCTTTGGTGATAGCTATCGATCTCATGCCCGATCCAAAAATAATAGAGGAACTATACTGTCTGGCGGAGCGCTATCCGGGTCGCAGACCTCTGGAGCTGCATATCAAATCCAAATTGGCGGATGTTGTCATAGAGTCGAGAGTTCATGTGGACGATATGATCGTAGAAGAGGCGAGAGGGTTGGGTCTCTATACGGAAGAGAGTGCGATCGTCGGCTGAATTTGCCAGAATGCAACACATTGAAACACGCGAACCACTTTTATCTCTTGGGTGTATATATTATCACGATTTATGGTGGTGCGATTATTGGTATATTGTGTCATTATGAAACATGAAATAGAAAGTGATCCCCGACAACACATCTCTTAATCTCAATAGTTCTTTTAGGCCGCTATAATGATTTTGCCTATATTCAAACTTAAAATTGCAGGAGAACCCGATATGAGTTCAAGACCGACTATCGTATGGACCAAGATAGACGAGGCGCCAGCCCTCGCGACATATTCACTGCTGCCTGTAGTACAGGCTTTTACAAAACATGCTGGAGTTGATGTCAACGAGCATGACATCTCTCTGGCGGGACGAGTTTTGGCAACCTTCCCCGATTATCTGGAAGAGGATCAGAGGATCAAAGACGAGCTGGCCTGGATGGGTGAGCTGGTCAACAAGCCCGAAGCCAACATCATCAAGCTCCCCAATATCTCCGCTTCGATTACGCAGCTCAAAGAGTGCATCGCCGAGCTGCAGGAGCACGGATATAAAGTACCCGATTTCCCCGAAGATCCGCAAAGCGAAGAAGAGAAAGAGATCCGCGCTCGTTACGCGACCTGTCTGGGATCGGCGGTCAACCCCGTTTTGCGTGAGGGTAACTCCGACCGTCGTGCCGCCAGAGCGGTTAAAAAGTATGCCCAGGAGCATCCTCATCGCCTCAAGCCCGTCGCGCCCGATTGCCAGGCACGCGTAGCGCACATGAACGGGGACGGTGACTTTTACGGCAACGAAAAATCGGTTATAATCGATGGTGCGCAGACTCTGACGATCGAGCTCAACGGCAATGTCATCAAAGAGATCGAAGCCGAAGACAAAGAGGTGATCGACGGTACCTTCATGTCCGCGGCCAAGCTGCGTGACTTTTATGCTCAAACAATCAAGGAAGCCGCGGAAAAAGATCTCATCTGGTCGTTGCATCTGAAAGCGACGATGATGAAGATCTCAGATCCGATCATGTTCGGTCACGCGGTGGAGATCTTCTTCAAAGATGTATTTGAAAAGTATGCCGACGAGTTTGAAAAACTGGGCGTCAACCCCAATCTGGGGCTGGGTGATCTCTATGATAAACTCAAGAAGTCCGACAAAGGCGAGGAGATCGAAGCGGCTATCAAAGATGTGATCCTCAACGGCAAGCCTGACATCGCCATGAGTGACAGCGACAATCTCGTCACCAACCTCGACGCGTCCAACCTCATCATTATCGACGCGTCGATGCCGGTCGTAGTGCGCGAAGGGGGCAAGCAGTGGGACAAGACAGGTGCGGCACGCGAGACACTGGCAGTCATCCCGGATAGTACCTATGCTTTCTTCCACGAAGCGATGCTCGAAGATGTCAAGAAAAACGGGCAGTTCGATGTCACCACGATGGGAACGATGCAAAATGTCGGTCTCATGGCCAAAAAAGCCGAAGAGTATGGCTCGCATCCGACCACATTCGAGGTAGCCGAAGATGGAGTCATGGAGGTCAAAGACGCTCAGGGCAATGTCCTGATGAGCCACCAGGTAGAAAAGGGCGACATCTGGCGCATGGTGCGTGCTAAAGATGTTGCGATCCGTGATTGGGTACGCCTTGCGGTAGAGCGGGCGCGCATCGAGAGTATTCCGGCGGTTTTCTGGCTCGATGAGAAGCGTGCGCACGATGCCAATCTGATCGGTCTGGTCAATGAATACCTCAAAGAGCATGACACCGATGGCCTGGAGATCCACTTCATGAATGTCACCGACGCGACCAACTTCACCAACGCGCGCATTCGCGAA
>CAZYUW010000147.1:0-2513 GCA_964650685.1 uncultured Nitratifractor sp. | reverse complement strand
TTTACGAAACCTGTAGAAACGATGGTGCCGATTCCGGCCAGCGTCGGAAAGAGTGCGGCAGCGAGATAGTGCATATAGGAGACTATCGATCGGGGCGATACCAGCAGCGCCCTGAGTTGAGCGTCATTGTAACTATTTTCGTTCGTCAAGGAGGACGCGAAAACCCCCTCCCCGTCTCTATATACAATCATCGAACTCAGTACAGTTTTTATTTTGAATTTTTTCGCGCTTTCAAGCTCTATCGTGAAGAGTTTCAGTTTATTGATCTTGCGTATCGCACTGAAGAAATATCCCAGTTTGCCTACAATACCGGTATTGTCGAGAATACTCTTTCGCGTATCGGCCAGAGGAGCTTCTCCTATGACGGCATTACACAGTACAAGAGAGTTCTGACCATAACGAAGCAGATCTATTTTTTTTGGTTCGCTATGGAGGAAAATATCCAGAATTTTGGCCATATCCGAGCCAAGAGAGTAGCTTTTGCGCAGCAGATACTGATTGTCGGTGGGCAGAAACGAAACGACATAGCCGCACTTGACGGATTCGTTGATTATCTTTTTTGCTGTGGGCAATGAAGCGCATATCAATATCCTGCTCTCTTCTCCGGCATCGGCTGGTCGATTGTCCAGAAACTCTCCAGCCTCCATGAGGGTAATCTTTTTGTCGAATTCGTTTATCTGCGAATCGATATTTTTGAGATACTGAACCGTACTGCCGTCGTATAACAGAAAATACGATCTTTTAGAAAATCGTTTCTCCATTTCGTCACTCATTGGACATTGCTTTTTCTATCTCGTCTCTGGAGAGCCTGTCGACCATTTTGATGCTGTCCAGAGCGTTTTCGAGTATCTGTCTGACCGACGAGAGGGGTTTCATGTTCAGATTTGTCATCTTTTTGTCCATGGAGTTGTCGGAGAGTATCTCCATCACTTCGTTCTCCAGCTCCGATATTATCTCGTTGAACCTGGACTCTATAAAATCTATATCCATAACTTTACCTCTCGTTCAACTTTTGGGCCTGAAGACCTTTATGACATTTTCATCGGCTTCCATATACGCTCCGCCTATGAGATCTATGCAGTATGGAATGGCAGGAAATACGGCATCGAGACACTCTTTTATAGCCTTGGGCTTGCCGGGCAGATTCACAATGAGAGTACTGCAGCATATTCCTGCCGTTTGTCTGGAGAGTATGGCCGTTGGAACATGCTGCAGGCTGACACTTCTCATCACCTCTCCAAAACCAGGCAAAAGTTTGTCGCATATGGCTGTCGTGGCCTCCACCGTCACATCTCTTTTGGCTGGTCCCGTACCCCCCGTGGTGACTACCAGGTCACACTTTTTGTCTCTTGAAAGCTCCAATAGAGCCTCTTCTATAATGTGTAGCTCATCGGGAATACACCTGTAGTGATACTCTATCTCGTTTTGCAGATAGCTCTCCATAGTCTCCATTATGGCTTTACCGGAGATATCTTCGTACTGACCTTTGCTGGCCCTGTCGCTTGTCGTTATAACTCCTATGTTTACCTTGTCCACTCTTTTGCTCCCTTTTTCTAATTATACTTTCAACAGCATACGATCCAGCAAAGATGTGCTCAATATCCTCTTGAGATAGCCAAAAATGTACGATATGGAGGTAATGTAATATCTCGGTGCCGGTTTCTCGCTCATAATTATCAGATGTACTTTTGCCGCAACTGCCTTGGCCTCAAGTTTGAACGGAACACTTTTTGAGTCTCCCCTTATCGCCTTTTCATATACATCGTTATGCACGGAACTGTTTTTATCCAGCCTGGAGAGTGTCTTTATCGCGTTTTCTCTGAATCTGCTCGCTATGGGGCCTGTATTGAGCAAAACGGGGTATATCCCGCTACCGTCGAGCTCCAGTCTGAGAGTATCGGTCAAACCTTCTACCGCGTATTTGCTCGCGTTGTAAGCTCCTCTCCACGGTAGAGAGACCAGCCCCAACACCGAACTGTGCTGTATGATCTTGCCAAATCCCTGTCGCCTCATGACAGGAACTATCTGCCTTGTACACTCATGAAGACCGAAGAGATTGGTTTCGAACTGCTCTCTGAGAGCGTCGGTCGGAAGATCTTCTATCGCTCCCATCTGGCCGTATCCGGCGTTGTTGAACCAGACATCGATCCTGCCTTCCTGTTCGAGTACACTCTCTATCACATCAGATATTTCGTCCGGCTTTCTGACATCCAGTTTCATCGCGTTTTCGAATCCATATTCGCTTTTCAGCCGCTCTACATCAGCGATCTCTCTGGCAGTCGGGTACACCTTTATGAATCGCTCCCTCAGATACTTTGCCGTTTCCAGCCCTATTCCGCTGCTGCATCCCGTAATTACGACTACTATCTTTTCGCTCACTCGTTCCTCCTTTTTTTGAATATAGGCTGCAGTATATGACCGGCCTCTTTGAACAGATAGCATATGGCTCCGGCATTTTCGAAAAACTCCAGCGCCTGACGGGCATCGATTATTCTGTCTTTGGATCCGAGAAA
>CAZYUW010000146.1:0-22844 GCA_964650685.1 uncultured Nitratifractor sp. | reverse complement strand
TGGAGATGCGAGACGACGACGAGTCCTGAGCTCAGATTTCGTGCCACCCTATCCTTTCATTGCATCGATGAAGGATTTGTACACCTCGTCCAGCTCCTGATCGGTCTTCTCCATTGTCTGCATATCGCCTGTCTTGAGTGTGTGCTCGAGAACGGCAATACTCTTGAGCAGATACTCGAATATCTGCTTGTCTATATCTGGCATGATATTGTGACTCAAAGGAGCTCTGTTGTCTATGCGTTCGGCTACGCGGGCGGGAACTCCGACAGCGGTGCACCCAGCGGGTACATCCCTGATCACGACTGAATTCGCTCCGATCTTGGCTTCCCTGCCTATGACTATATTGCCCAGAACTTTAGCTCCAGCTCCTATGACGACACCATCTTCGACAGTGGGGTGCCTTTTGCCATGAGAAAGGCTGACACCCCCCAGGGTTACCTGCTGGTAGATCAGCACATCGTCCCCTATAACGGTAGTCTCCCCTATGACCACACCCGTAGCGTGATCTATAAAAAGACGCCTCCCTATCCGCGCACCAGGATGTATATCCACTGTCGTCAAAAACTGACCGAGAGCGGATACGAAACGGGCGATTCTGCGAAAACTCCTGATATAGAGCCAACTGCTTATTCTGTAGAAAAATATCGCCCATACTCCGGGATAGTTGAAAAACAGCTCGAAAGCCGAATGGAGTGCCGGATCGTTCTTTTTGACCGTTTTGAAATCCTCTATGATCGTTTTCCACAATTTCATGAGTCTGCAACCTCTCTATTTGACTGTATCGTTTTTAGATAACTGTTCTCGCTGAGATATAGATAGAGCTTTCCGAGTAGTTCACTCTTTTCGTTCTCGGAGATGATATCAGAATCCTCTATCATGCTCTTGAGGGATTTGTCTATCAGTCCCGTATCGTACTCCATATCTTCGAGCACATCCATCAGATTCTGCGCTTCTATTATACTCTCTATACGATATCCGCCTTCATCGTCGAAATCCACTATGGCTTCCGTCGGATGCGTGAAAAGATTGTGCCGCATACCGAGCACCTCCTGATAGGCTCCTGTGAGAAAAAAAGCGAGGAAATACTCCTCCTTTTCGACATCTACATCATGCAGTAGCAGTGGGGAGTCGGAATCGAATGGCATCTCCCCGTCGCTGTCACAGGTGATATCCCATATAGATGCCGATCTGGTAGGTTTTTGTGAAAGTTTGTTTATAGGCATCACCGGAAAACTCTGGCCAAGTCCCCAGAAATCAGGCAAAGATTGAAAAATGGAGAAGTTCACGAGATACCTCTCCTGGATACGGTTCTGTATCCTTGTAAGCTCGTCACTGCCTTCGTTGTGAAGCAAAAATATGGCCCTCTTCATAATCAGATTGACCAGTATCTCCGCATTTGAACGATCCTCTAGATCCACATAACCTAGATCGAACAGGGTCAATACGCTCTCCATGTGATCGAGCGCGTCATGCAGATATTCACGGGCATTCGTGGTGGAGATGGAGATATAAAGATCATGCAGCTCCCGTATGAGCGGCGGATCGTTCTCTTTGAGTCTGAGGCTCTTTTCGTTGTACTCCTGGCTGAAGAGCTCCAGTACGGGAGCTACGAGTACGGAGTGAGAAGCGGCGATATATCTGCCGGATTCGGTATATATATCCGGTTCGCTGACGCCCTTGCGACTGGCGATCTCCTGCATTGCGAAAACGACATCGTTGGCAAACTCTTTTATCGAGTAGTTTCTATTGGCGCTGGGCTGATGCTGGCTATACTCTACCGCCAGACCTCCTCCGATATTTATCGAGTTTAGATTTGTGGCTCCTCTTCTTTTGAGATCCGCATAGATGTGTCCAGCTTCCCTGAGAGCCTTTTTCAAAGGACCTATCTCGCTCATCTGTGATCCTATATGAAAATGTATCATGGAGAGTTTATCTATCAAGGACTCCCTGACAAGCATATCGTACGCTTCGAGCATCTCCGTGGATGTCAGCCCGAACTTGGAGCCAAAACCACCACTCTTTGCCCAGATACCTATGCCGGTACTGTGCAGCCTGATCCTCATACCGATATTGGGAGTCACACCATCTCCACCACTGCCGTTGAACTCCCTGTTGACCTCCAAAATTGTTTCGAGTTCATTGATACCCTCTATCGTCAGCGTGATATTATGACCGCTTTTGGCAGCTATGAAGGCAAGGGAGATCATCTCTCTATCCTTGAAGCCGTTCACGGTTATCGGGGCACCCATAGGGGTTTTGGACATAGCCAGGATGAGCTCGGCTTTGCTGCCCGCTTCCAGCCCGTACTCCCTCTCTGCCGATACCTTCAGGAGGGACTCCAAAAAATTGGGATATTGATTGACTTTTAGAGGAAAAACCGCCTTGAAGGCGCCTTTGTACCCAAACTCCTCCATCGCGGATCCAAACGCTCCAAAAAGCCTCTCGAGCTGTTTTTGCAGGATATGAGGGAATCTCAAGAGCAGAGGCCCTTTGTAACCCATCTCTCTGATCGATTTTGTTATCTCGTACAACGAAGGTTTGGTGGCATGATTGACATTTACCGTGTCTCCATCTATAAAAAAGTTACCCTCACCCCATATATGAATGCCATAATCATCACCCATGAGCGATCTCCTCTCTCTCGTCATTGCAGACGCAACAAAATACTGGATATCTGCAATCTATATATCAAAACCCGTTCAGGACAACAGGATCCCGTAGGGACGATCCAGCTTCTCCTTCAGCGCCATCAGACTCATATTCCGACCCTCCCTTACAAACTCTTTCCCTTCCAGAAAAACTATCAGAGTCGGTACGGAAAACACTCTGTAGTGGGCCGCGGTTTCCGGAAACTCATGCGCATCCACATAATACCGCTTCAGCATGGGAAAAGATTCTCCAAAGAGACTCTCTACTTTTGGCTTCAAGGCATCGCATACACCGCAATCCC
This sequence comes from uncultured Nitratifractor sp., assembly GCA_964650685.1. Taxonomy (GTDB): domain Bacteria; phylum Campylobacterota; class Campylobacteria; order Campylobacterales; family Sulfurovaceae; genus Nitratifractor. The sequence goes on along the minus strand of CAZYUW010000146.1, from coordinate 19,894 downwards.
TGCCGGAAAAGTAGAGCAAAACCCCGGTCTCTTCCGCTATCGCTCTCTCTATATCGTCGATATACATCTGTCCTCCAACTTTTCTGCCACCTCGCTGCTGCCAGGCGATATGTGCTGAAACTTATCCAGATATTTTACCCCTCTTTGGCTGCATGAACTCTTATGCGGCACAAAAGTTCACTGCACAGAAAGAGCATATTGCATTATTGCACTAAAATTACATATAATCCCTCTCGGGTAATACATGCGGAAGGAAAAAAATGCCAAAAAAACTGAAAATTGTATATTTGGTGCTGTTGGGCGTATTGTTGGGTATAACAGGTTGCGATGACAAGGCAAGCGTAAACATATACGACAAGCATATAGTTGGGTCACCCATCCCCTGCATGAGTCTCTCCATCTATCCGAAAGACGAAAATACCGAAAAGACCCTGCGTAAACTATACGATTTTTCCGAAAAATGTGAATATAGACTGGAACTTTCCTATAAAAGCGATATCAAATGCAATGCCACTCAAAACGCCGCCCTCAAAGCCACCAGCAACTTTCCCACGGCATTCATCAGACTGGAACTGAAAAAAGGGATCAGACTCCTCTACAGCTACTATAGAGATCTCGGATCCCGACCAACTGCTTCCGATGTAAAAAAGGCGTTCAGGAGACTTGAAGACGATATTGGCCTGCGCAAAAAGTGAAACCTTTACAGCCGTATCGTCACTTCTATCCACAAAAGAGTTTTTGATATAATCTTCGCAAAATTTCAATAGCAGGAAAAGAAATGGGACGAGCCTTCGAATATCGCAAAGCCGCAAAACTGAAAAGATGGGGAACTATGTCGAGAGTCTTTCCCAAACTTGGAAAGATCATCACCATGGCCGCCAAAGAGGGTGGGCCCGATCCGGAAATGAACCCCAAACTCCGTACGGCGATCCTGAACGCGAAAGCTCAGAATATGCCCAAAGAGAATATCGAAGCGGCGATAAAAAGAGCGAGCGGCAAAGATGCAGCGGATATCAAAGAGATCGCATACGAAGCGAAAGGCCCCTTCGGTACCCTGATGTATATAGAGTGCGCGACCGACAACCCTACGAGGACGGTAGCCAATGTAAAAGCTGTACTGGTACGCAACGGAGGTGAGCTGCTAACGAGCAATTCCCTGGATTTCATGTTCAGTCGCAAATCGGTTTTCGAGTTTGTAAAAACAGATGAAATAGATCTGGACGAGCTCGAGCTGGAACTCATCGATTATGGACTCGAAGAGATAGAAGAGGACAAAGAGCCGCAGGAAAACGGAGAAGATCTCGAGATTATCAGAGTATATGGTGAGTTTACATCTTTCGGCGAGCTGGGCAAAGCGCTCGAAGAGCGGGGAATAGAGGTCAAAAAAGCCACGCTTCAACGAATACCCAATACCCCTTTGGAGTTGGATGAAGAGCAGATGGATAAAGTAGGAGTACTTATCGAAAAACTCGAAGAGGATGACGATGTGCAGGTGGTATATACCAACCTCGCGTAAAAAATAGGGGTCTTATCCAGAGAAAAATCGACATACGATATCAGGACTGGAAGCGACAAAATATCCTGTACCGGCCATCGAAAGAACAAACAGAAGATATCCATACCTGAGTATGGTCGCGATGGGATAGCAGCAGAGAAAAAGAGTTACGATATCTAACGGCAACGGATAGATCGTATCGAATATCTCTTCGTACGCAGGAAAGTAGCTATAGATTATCCATCCGGCAAAGAGACGCGCGAACACAAAGAGTGATATCAGTATGGCAGCTATCTTTTTCCTGTACACTATATATATGAGCAACTGCGCTATGGCAAAAAGCAAAACCCATATCGTCTCGAGTATCATCCATCCCGTGAGATAAGGCAGCAGGGGTTTTTCCTTCCCGCATTCACCGAAAATATCGACAATCAGATATACAGCTATGCACACCTGAGCGATCAGCGGCATCAGAAGCCCTATACCCGAAAAGCCGCTCAACGCACTTTTTATCCGCACGGCAGCTCTATCTATCATATGGTTTTCACGCCTCTTTTTCCACAAACTCCTCGTAGTTGCCCCGAAAATCCACTATGCTTCCGTCACCCTCTATTTTGAGTATCCTGTTTGCGAAAGCATCTATCAACTCGCGGTCGTGAGTGACACATATCACACCGCCCTGGTACTGATGTAGAGCCTCCCCAAGTGCGACGATCGCCTCGAGATCCAGATGGTTGTCAGGCTCGTCCAGCACGAGAAAGTTCGCATCGTCCATCATCATTTTGGAGAGCATAACGCGATGCTTCTCACCGCCACTGCACGCGTCCACCTCTTTCTCCTGCTCTTCTCCACTGAAGAGCATTCTACCGAGGCATTTTCGTATCTCGTCTATATGCCATTTCTGATTGAAGTTCTGTATCCACTGATAGAGCTTCTCCGTTCCCGTGACGATCTCGGTAGTGTTTTGCGGAAAATATGTCGTATAGATCGTCTGCCCCCATTTGAAGCTGCCGCTATCGGCTTCGAGATTGCCCATCAATATCTCGAGAAGTGTACTTTTGCCAACTCCGTTTGCTCCTATGAGCGCTATCTTGTCACCTTTCTCCACTTTGAAACCCAGATTCTCGAAAACAATGTTCCCGTCATAGCTTTTCGACAATCCTTCGACCTCCAGCACCTCGTTTCCTATATCTCTGTTTGGTTTGAAAAGTATGCTCGGATCACGACGACTGGAGAGCTTGATCTCCTGTATATCAAGTTTTTCAAGCTGTTTCTGGCGACTGGTAGCCTGTCTGGCTTTGGAAGCGTTGGCACTGAAACGGGCTATAAATCTCTCCAGTTCCTCTTTCTCTTTGAGTTTTTTATTTCTCTCCATCTCGGCCTGTCTGGCCATAAGATTGGCAGCGATATACCACTCGTCATAGTTACCCGTAAACTCTCTGATGGTCTGAAAATCGAGATCTAGTATATGGGTGACCACGGCATTGAGAAAATGACGATCGTGAGAGATAACTATCAGTACACCATCATGACGGCGAAGCTCCTCTTCGAGCCACGCGATTGTCTCCATATCGAGGTTGTTCGTAGGCTCGTCGAGCAGCAGTATATCTGGCTTGAGAAAGAGTACCTGAGCAAGCAGGATCTTGAACTTGTCGCCACCTGTAATGGAGCTCATCGGATCATTATGACATTCGGCCGGAAAACCCAGAGCGCTCAAAAGTTTTTCTATTCGTACATCGGATTCGTATGTGGGATCCTCTTCTACGCATATCATCTCCAGCTCTCCGAGCCTCTCGTTGACTTTGTCGTCGTCGAAATCACCTTCCGTATAGAGCTTCTCTTTCTCTTTGATCGCGTCGTAAAGGCGCTTGTTACCATACAAAACCGCGTCGCGCAGAGTGAAATCCTCGAAAGCATACTGATTCTGCCCCAGCATTCCCAGTCTGGCACCGGGCTGTATCTGCACCTCTCCTTCGCTTGGCTCTATCTCACCGGCAAGTATTTTCATGAAAGTCGATTTACCGGCTCCGTTGGCACCAATGAGGCCATAGCGTTTACCTGAATCCAAAGTGATGTTGATCTTGTCGAATAGTACACGCTTGCCGTAGCGTTGAGTGAGATTGACTGTCGAGATCATTACGCCGATCCTTCTTTTTTGCGCGTATTATAGCGTGTTTTGCACAGTCGATATACTTGCAACGCAATGAAAAATACAGGGTTCCGTAACTAATTCAGCAGCTTTTCGACAGCTTCCGCCGGTCTGGCGATCACCGCCCGATTGCCATATATGACGACCGATCGCTCTATCAGTTTCGGATGTTCGGCCATAGCGGCTATCAGGAGTTTTTCGTCATCTATCTCTTTCAGTCCCAGTTCTCGATACAGAGGCTCCTTCGTTCGCATCAAGCCTCGCGCTGAAATACCGAGCATTCCCAAAAGCGCTCCAAGCGTCTCTTCGGAAGGCGGCTCATCCAGATATTTGACTATCCTGGGCTCTATTCCTCTATCCAGCAGATATTTCAAGCCTGCACGAGATTTGGCGCATCGTGGATTGTGCCATATGATACATTCATTCATTTTCACTCCTAACGATACCTTCCGCTTATGCCTTTCGGATCGACAATCGCTCTTTGGCAGCGGCTCCGTCTGCTCGGAGCGGCATGTATCAGACTGGAGAGATCATCTCCATGACCGGAGGTGTTTATCCACAGCTCACTGAGCAATCCATTTTTACAGCGCATCTCCACCCTCTTGCCCGCTCCTCGACCGAAACTTCTGTCGAAAGCTTTCCGAATCTGATAAAGCGTAATCGTCCGACCGATATGCTCTCTTAGTACCCTTCCGACTTCGGAGCGGTCAACCTGACTCGCAAGAGAAAACGCATCGGCAAAATACTCCTCGGGGCCAGTTCCGTAACATGTGCCATGCTTTATCCATTCATGTCTGTGAAGATACCCCCTGTAGCCTGGCATATATCGACTCATCAGCTTTGAAGTTTCGGTATCTATAGCGGGATCGGGCAGATACTTCCATTGGTGGTGCTTGTCTCTGGCTATGATCTTGTGAGGCACATTACAATAGAGCCTGTTGCGCGGCTGCGGCCACAAGCCATGCAGACTGAGATGGCCTGGATCGGAACCGTCGATTCCAATCCTGCACTCGGCTTTGTATGGGTTGAGTTCACAAAAGGCATTATGCCAGTTCAAAACTAGCAGATTGTATCCTCTTTTTGCGCGGCTGCCACTATCGTAATAGTTTCCCGAAACCCTCTCTCTATCTATCCTTTTTCTACTCGTAAACACTCTGGTCTTTTGCCCAAAACAGCCTTTGTCGACCCACCTATAGATGGGATAGGCTCTGGGCACTTTCACCAGATAGTCACTACCTCTGGCCTCCACCAGTCTGTATCTATAATCTTTGTGAAGATGGATATCACGCGTATTTCTGCTGTGCTTCAAATTGTCATAAGCAGCGCACGCTTTTACCGCGGTAGCCTCGAACCCACCTGCAATAGCAGATAGCGACAGAAAAACAAACCAGACAACATTCGAAACAAGTAATCTCATCCTAAATACTCTTTGATCTCTCTGGTCAGCTTCCTGAACTCTCTGTTGAAATCCCGAGCCAGCTCCGGAAGCATCTCTTCGTTGCCGTATATGAGCGCCCTGTTGCTCTTTTCCATAATTTCATATATGGACATGGCGCCTATAGTGCCGCTTAGACCCATCAGATCTATGATCATCTTTTTCAATTCCGTAAAGTGCCTGCCTTTGACCAGCTTGATGAATAGATCGGCAGAGCCTTCATATTGCTTGAGAAAATCCTCCAGTATGGATTTATACAGACTTCTATCGCCCATCGAGTGCTCTATCCCATGAGCCGTATCGAGCAGAGAACTGCTTATTCTTTTTTGCGTAGTGTCGTTGCGGACATAATCCTTGAGAAATATTTTAAATGCTGTATACATCTTGCCGAGAACTATAGGTTTGTCGAGATAGCCGTTCATGCCGCTGCCAAGAATCTTTTCGACTTCGTTTTTGTCGGTGGATGCCGTCAGAGCTACCACGGGTAAATCATCCAGCTCGGGATCTTTGCGAATCTTTACGGTAGCCTCCAGACCATCCATCTCCGGCATATTTACATCCATTAGCACGAGGTCGAAATACTTTTTGTCTTTGACTATTTTGTCCAGCGCTACTTTACCGTTTCCCGCAAAATCCAGCTCTATCCCCGTATGCGAAAGCAGTGTGGCCAGAAGTTTCTGATTGATCAGACTATCTTCGGCTACCAGAATCCTCTTTCCTTCGAATTTGGAAAAATCGACCCTGTCGATGTTGGGAGTTTCGTCGATCGGCAAATCGAGTACGAGTAGATTTTTTTCGGATTGATCTTTGTCGGTGGATATACTCTGTGATTCAAGAGTTTCGTTTTTGGCGAGGTTTTTTTCATCATCTGTTTCAGAATATATCTTTTTGTCTTCACTATCTTCCAACAAATCATCTCTCTGTTCGATACTGATCTCCGCAAAATCGGCATTGAATATAGTGTTTTCTGTCGTTTTTCGAGCTATATTCATATCGTCGGAGTCGTTTTCGACGAAATTTTCGATATCTTTGTTTTCGTCTTTTCCATCTATATCTTTTTGTGAGTATCTGTTATCTCTTTTGAGCTTAAAAATAATTACTAAAAGCACAATTATTATTATCAGCAAAGCCCATAATTCAATATTTATCAAATTTTCGGTAAACCATTCGGTCAATTGATGAAATCCCATACACTCCCTCTCTTTGTTTTGATCTATCCCGGGCTCACTATTTTCGACATATACATAATATGTATCACTATGGTAAATTATATCTACAATTTTATAAATAAAATGACCCTCTCGAGAGGACCTGTCGAGAAACTCCAAAATCCACAACTGTTTCAACTGCGGCTTGAGGGAAAGAGTCTGTTTCAAATCTGTCCGATACGGTAACCGAGTACATTTGACCGAAACCGAAAGATACGAAAAAACAAGATATTTCGACCTTCTTGTCTCGCAAATCGCGTCGTCCGCGACGAAGGCATCGGTAACATAATACTCATACAAAGGGCGCTTCCTGGCTTTGGACGGATCTCACATACTACCAATGGGATATGATGAAGTGGAGTCGATCGCGCGATCCTAATTTGGAATGCGCGATGCTGTCACATTTTCGGAAATACCCCGACGCGCTTTCATGACAGTAACTGTATAATACCATTTATGAAAAAAAGCAAAATAACGAAAGATATAATCGACAGACTCCCATCTCCATGCTGGCTGCTCGAAGAGGAGCATCTCCTGCATAATCTGGAGATTGCCGGAGAGATCAAAAAAAGAAGTGGCGTCAAAATATTGCTGGCACTCAAAGGTTTCGCTCTGTGGAAAGAGAGCTCCACCGTAATGCAATATCTGGACGGATGCTGTGCGAGCGGGCTGCACGAAGCCATACTGGCTCGAGAAGAGTACGGGGGCGAAGTGCATACATACTCTCCGGGATACAGAGAACAGGATATTAAAGAGATAGCTTCGATAAGCGATCATGTGGTCTTCAACTCGCCACGACAGCTTGATACCCACATCGACAGGGTCAAGAGAATCAATCCCGATTTATCGACAGGATTGAGAGTCAATCCCGAATTTTCCGAAGCGCCTGCGGAGCTGTACAATCCATGCGCACCCTTCTCCAGGCTCGGTACACCGTCCGGCCATATGAATGCGGAAATCGCACGCAGGGTTGATGGACTTCACTTTCACGCGCTGTGCGAACAGGACTCTTCCGCTTTGGAGAGATTGGTCGAAATCTTTTCGGACAGATTTGGAAAATATCTCTCGCATATGCGATGGGTCAATTTCGGGGGCGGTCATCTCTTCAGCCGCGAAGGATACGATATAGACAAACTGATATCCATACTGAACGATTTCAAGAGAGTCTATCCTCATCTACAGATATATATGGAGCCGGGAGAAGCTATCGGGTGGGAAACCGGAGTACTCGCAGCTACCGTACTCGACATTGTGCACAATGGGATGGATATAGCTATCCTCGATACATCCGCGGAAGCCCATATGCCGGATACTGTCATCATGCCGTACAGAGCCGAAGTCAGAGGTGCCGGCGCAGCCGGAGAGAAAAGATACACATACAGACTGGCAGGCAATACCTGTCTGGCCGGAGACATAATGGGGGACTACAGTTTCGATCGTGCTCTGCAAATCGGCGACAGAATCATATTTGAAGATCAGATGCACTACACCATGGTCAAAGCCACCACATTCAACGGCATCCCTCTGCCCTCTATCGCCATATTGAGACAAAACGGGGATATAGATATACTCAGAGATTTTGAATATATGGATTTCAAAAGCAGACTATGCTGATCCGCCGGAGGCCTGCGGGAACCGCCGCCGGATCCGGACTCTACATCCTGGAGGCGACCATCGAGGCGAGCTCGAGCAGTCTGCCGGCATAACCGAACTCATTGTCATACCACGCCATCACCTTCACCATTTTGCCTCCAACTATCTGTGTCGAAAGACCATCTATTATCGACGAGTGCGAATTGCCCAGTATATCGCTCGATACAAGTTCATCGTAACTGATCTGCAAAATACCTTTCAGGGGGCCGTTCATCGCCTTTTCGAAAGCTCCATTGACCTCATCGACACTCGTCTCTCTACCCAGGTTGGCCACTATCTCCGTAATGGCTCCGTCTGGCACAGGTACTCTCAGGGCCATAGCTGTCATCTTGCCCTCGAGAGAAGGTATCACCTTTGTCGTCGCTTTCGCCGCACCTGTAGTGGTCGGGATGATATTCATGGCCGCGGCCCGTCCTCTGCGATGTTTGCCTGGCTGCTTACGGTCTATCGTCACCTGACTGGATGTATACGCGTGGGTAGTCGTTATATGGGCGGACTCCACACCGAAATTCTCCTCCAGAACCTTCATGGCCGGAGCGAGAGAGTTCGTGGTGCAGCTCGCGTTCGAGATGATATGGTGCTCTTCCGGTCTGTACCAGTCGTCGTTGACACCCAGAACTATCGTGACATCTTCGTTTTTACCAGGCGCGGATATCAGCACCTTTTTGGCTCCTGCCTCGAGATGTCTTGCCGCCTCGTCTCGCTTCACGAAACGGCCGGTACACTCGAGCACTATATCTATCTCCTCATCTCTCCATGGCAGTCTCGCTGGATCTCTCTCGCTGACCAAAGCGATCTTTTTTCCTCCAACTATCAACGACTCGTCGTCATATTCCACAGATGCGGGAAAAGCACCATGCACCGAATCGAACTTCAACATATAGGCCAGATCCTCCGGAGTGCCGCTGCCACCGTTGGCTATGACTATCTCCAGATTATCCGGTCTGCTGCTGACATAGTGCCACAAAAGCATCTTTCCTATTCTACCGAGTCCGTTTATGGCTACTCGTTTCATATCTGAAATCTCCTGTTTTTGAAGGTGTTTAAAAGTGTAATCACTCTTTGCTTTGAGGTCGATTATCGCTCTTCGTCGACAGAGTCCATATTGCGTACGAATCCTTGACGATCACGCCCGATCATAAAAAGCAACATGGACGCGGATAGGCCAGCCGCCGAAAAAACCATGAGCATGATAACGATCTGATATCTCACCGCTATCAATGGAGAGACTCCGGAAAGTATCTGGCCTGTCATCATGCCGGGTAGAGATACCAGCCCAACCGCGAAAAGTGAGTTGACCACGGGGATCAATGCTGTTCTCAAAGCTATACTTCTGGCCTGCAGATACTCTCCCGACTCCTCTATATGGGTAAAAAAACGCTCCACAGCCAGCGAGACACTGTTCATGGCGTTGGCAAATACCATGCCGGCCAAAGGCACCATATAACTGGGCAGATACCATGGTTGCAGTTTCAACACCCCGACGGTGACGAACGACAATGTGATGCCACCCCCAACTGCTATGGAGAGCAGAGCCTTGAAAAAGAGAGCCACTCTGCGTTGCGGGACCGTTCTGAGCGCTATCCATCCGGAAAAGACGAGCATGACACACAAGACGGCCAATACCATATACGCGGAATCTGAATCGAATATGAACACGAGTAGATAGCCGATCGCTATCAGCTGTACAGACATGCGAAAGAGCGCGTACAGCATGGTCCCGGCATTTGCCGACCACAGCATGGATACAAGCACCACTGCACCCGCGGGCACGAGCAGCAAAACGATATCCCAAAGTCCAATCATCGAAAGAGTATTGCCCAAATCTCACCTTTCCATATAATGGCTCGCCATGCGGATCTCGACTCCGCCAGCCATGTATGATAGCATATCCGAAAAGAGAGCGGCATAAAACGGGTAAAGATACATCGGCCATAAAAAGAGATACTCTTATGCTATGATTTGCAAGATGGATAAGCTGAAAAGAAAGAGATAAAATGATCTATCCCGATTTTTTGAAACTGCTGTTTTCGACAGCGAGTATAGAGCGATGGAACGACCAGCTGAGGCCGGTCGATTTTACCGAGATGGACAAACAGGCTCACAAGATGATCATCGCGTGGCTGCTTGGCAGGATCGAAGAGGAAGAAAACGCTACCATAATCGACTGGCCAAAACTGATTGGATATGGTGTGAGCGAGTTTGCGTACAGAGCGGTGGTAACGGATCTGAAGCCTCCTGTTTTCCACTATCTGATCAAGCATAAAAAAAGGGAGCTCGATAACTATGTGGAGAGTGAGCTCGACAGGATGACCGATGGAGTTCTCAAGCGAAGATTCGCCGAGTACACATCGTCGTCAGACGAAGAGCCGGAGAGAAGGATACTTGGAGCCGCGCACTTTCTCGCCAGCAAATGGGAATTCGAGATCATCAGAGAGTTTCGTCCCGAAAGCAGAGATGTCAGAGAGATATGGGAGCGTATCGAATCGGAACTGGAGGAGTATCTGGATCTGACCGGAGTCAGACGCCTGGAGCTCGGCAAAAAGAGTCAGTCCTTTCTGGAGACATGCGCAATGCTCCGCTTTCAGAAAAGATGGGCCAAAACACCTCGTATCCCCCAGACATCCGTTTTGGGGCATATGCTGTTCGTCGCGGTCACCTCGTATCTGTTAAGCCTGGAGTACGGCGCGTGCGACAAAAAGGTGATAAACAACTTTTTCGCCGCTCTCTTTCACGACATAGCGGAATCCCTGACCCGAGACATCATATCACCGGTCAAATATGGAGTCGAAGGATTGAGTGGACTGCTGGGAGAGTACGAAAAAAAGGTCGTCGAAGAGAGATTGATGCCAATGTTGCCGCGATATCTAAGGGAAGAGATGCGCTACTACATAACGGATGAGTTCGATGACAAAACGAGACTTGGAGGGGTCGTAAAAAAGATAGACGATCATGAATCCATGCTCTCCGAATACAATACAGACAACTACGACGGAATCGACGGTACCCTCCTGAAAGTTGCCGATCATATAGGCGCGTATATCGAAGCAAGCGTATCGATATCGAATGGCGTCTCACCTCAGCACCTTCTCGAAGCTAAAAAGAATCTAACGCAAAGGTATGAATCTTTCGAAATCTACGGTATAGATATTGCCGCTCTCCTGAAGGAGCTGTAGTCATCATCATGGAGATGAAGCACTTTCCGCGCTTCCCGATTCGATCACTTGTCGCTGTTTTTGGATGAAAACACCATGACCGAAGCGGACATACCGACTCTCAACGAAACACTTTTCGGCGGATTGTTTATCGAGATCCTGACCGGAATGCGCTGCGCCAGCCTGATCCACTGAAAGACCGGCTTCACCTGCGGCAGGAGATTCGGGCCAGGGTTGCCGTCAGGCGGAGTGATACCCCATGCTATCGACTCCACTTTACCCTCTATTGGGGTGTCCGGGTATGCCATAAGGATTATTCTGGCGTTGTCTCCAACGGAGATCCTGGACACCTGATCCTCTCTGAAAAAACCAAACACCCAAAAACTCTTTATATCGACAAGCGCGAGTATTGGCTTGTTGGCCACTGCCTGAGAACCTACCTGAAAATTGATATTGGAGACCCAGCCGTCAACTTCGGCATAGACCTTCGTGTGCTTCAGATCCAGTCTGGCCTTGTTCAAAGCCTCTTCGGAGGCGTCAATGTCAGCGAGAGCTTTATGGTAATTGACTCTGTTTCTGTTGAGATCTTTCTGGCTTACCGCGCCTGGATCCTGCGCGTATATCCTTTTGACCCTCTCGTACTCTATCTTCATCCCTTCGGCATTCTCTTTCGCTCTACGCAATCTGGCTTTGGCCTGACGAACTTTGAGCTCGTAGAGAGTCGAATCGATCTCGAACAACAGATCTCCCTTTTTAACCCTCTGGTTATCGACCACATATATCGTGACGACACGGCCTGTCACCTGTGGCGTCACCTGCACGACCTGCGATCGCACCTGCGCATTCCTCGTCCACGGATTCTCTATATACTCTTTGTACTTCTGCCACCCCAGTACGGCAGCCAGAGAGAATATACCCAGCGTGAGAACGATTTTTATCGTCGCGGCTATTTTTCCATTCATTTCAACCTCGATAGTATATTTGTCAAAATCTTATCCATAAGCGATCGACAAGAACGATATATATCGTCCAGATCGCCAAAAATACATAGCTGGGAGCATAAAACCACCTCGTCAGTTTGAGCCTGTTGAGCAAAAAAGCGGTCACTCCCGCAGCCGCGAAAGCGATCAGTATGACAGGTATGACGGGAGAGAAATATATATCTCCCACAGACAGTTCATGCGGAAACGGGTTGCTCATCTGCTCCATCCTTTCGGAAGCACGACATTGTCTTCTTTGAGCATATCCCCCCAATCCGTCCTCTCCTTCATTCGCCGGACACTGTCGCTCGAAAGATATCTGCGCCCCCTGCTGAGCTGCCAACCTCCGCCCAGAGCCTTGTAGAGAGAGGCAACCTCTATAGCCAGATCGCCCTTGATCCGCGCATACTGATCCTGAAAACGAGTCAACTTCTCTACGGAGTTTAGCAGACGCTGATAGCTCACCAGACCATCGCTGTACTGCTTCATCGAGATATTGAACGCCCTTATGGACGCTTTTACCGCGGCCTCGTTCTCTCTCAGCTGCCTGAGTGTCAACCGATAGCTGTCGAGCGCGTAAGATACTTCATGCACAGCCTCGAGTACGCTTTTGTTGTAGTTGAGCAGACTCTCTTCGAAAATCGCGTCCTGAAGTCGTATACTGTTTTTTATGCGACCATATTGAAATATATTCCACGCGAACGAAGGACCGGCAATGACACTGATTATGTGCGGAGTATTGGAGTCGTTACCATACCCAATCGTACCCAGTAACGAAAAACTGGGGTAGAGCTCCGCTTTGGCGATTCCTATTTGCGCGCTCCTGGAGTGTGCGATATGTTCAGCCATTCTTACATCGGGACGCCGCGTGATCAACTGAGCGTCTATATGTCGATTTGGATCGAAAAACGGTCGCGGTATGATACTTGTCCCCAGAGATACCGCTTTTTTCTCCTCCAGCTGCAGAGTGCCTTTGTCTTTGTCCATATATTTGCCGAGATTGTCACGATAGCGCTTGCTTCTCAGATACACATCAGCCTCTTTGGGATTGATACCCAGTAGCATCGCTATAGCGTTTCTCGCCCTTATTTTCGAGAGCTTCAACTCATACAGAGCGGCTTTTGTGGAGTGTAGTTGCGTTCTTGCCTGCTGCATGTCGAGCTCCGAAACATTGCCCGAATTGAACTGTATCTCCGTCACCTTCGTGACATACTTCTGTATCTCTATATTTCGCCTGGCGAATGCTATTCGCTCCTGCGCGGTACAGTACTGTATATAGCTGCGAGCCAGCTCCGCTATCAGAGAGACCAGGATATCGTCGTACGAAGCTATCGCCGCGTACAGATCCGCTTCGGCGGACTCCACTCCTCTGGCATACTTACCCCATAGATCCAGCTCCCATCCCATATCGAAAGATACATCACTCTTACTTATTCGATCGGTACGACTACTGTCGGCTGAAACATAGGAGCCTGAGATACTCTGCTTTTGAGGAAAGCTCATACCGTGGGATATACCAAGCAGCGCTCTGGCCTGCACTATTCTCAAAGCGGCACTTTTTAGATCCAGATTCTGTTTATACATCATATCTACCAGTCTATCCAGAGCAGGATCCCTGTATATGCGCCACCATTTGGCCAGAGAGGAGTCGCTTCGGTGTGCTTTCGCATTCCACCCGTCAGGCAGCTTGACTTTGCCTGGGCCATGGAAATCCGGTCCGACCTTCACGCAACCGGCAAACAGCAACGCCAAAACTGCCGCTACAATCAAAACACTCCGATTTACAGCTCTCAAAATCTACTCCATTTCAATTGAGCTATGCCACTCCCTCTACGCAGATTGCGGGCATGAAGAACGATCTTTTTGATAGAGTTTGCCAGGGCGGCATAAACTGTCATGCTTATGATGCTGTCTCTGTCGAGATCTCTCCAGTATCGCTTCTGACTCATCTGCGCCAATCTGTTTTCCAAACTGATCCCATCAGGCTTTGCGGGTTTCGACACCAGTCCCTCTTTGTCTGTGCTTGAAAAGAGCTTCCCAAAATCATAGTCTCTCTCCAGATCCGAAAGCATTTCACATTTACTGTCCAATGGTATTTTGTCGTTCTGGACGAGATCGAGTCGTGACCTCCAGAGCATCGAAACCAGTACGGATATCCTGTGGCACTCGTCGATATATGCCCTCAACTTCTCCCTGTCGACACTATCAAAATATCTGTAGTCCAGCTTTTCACTCCACAACTTCATTCTTGCCGCATTTTTCGCGAGCAGGCGGATATCGGTATCTCCGGGACGCTTTAGCGAAATCCCCGAGGATCCAGCACATGAAGTACCTGTCGTCAAAGTATCCAACTGGGACATAAAACGCCTGTGGGCTGACAGAAACATATTTTCGGGTCGATTGGCGAAAGGCAGATAATCGAAAATGAGCAACAGAAACAGAAAAAGGTAGAAGATGATCAATATCGTAGCGAAGAGCTGAAAACTGAAAAACATATCGTTTACTATATATTGAGTACTCAATCCGAGAGCGAAAAACAGCTCGAGACCCGTGGGCACGAGATAGTAAGCGATGAACATATATGCAAATATATAGAGCGCCAATTCCCAGCTTTCGTGCAGGGATGGCAGCACCCAGACATATGTGACGAACGCGAAAACGAAAGATATGGTGAAAACCACGATCAAACTCAGTGGATCTACCGGCTTGAACATAGTGATCAAACTCAGTATAAACGCAAGCGAAGCCACGGTGTATCCCTCGGGAGGATTGAAATATATCCAGAAAAGCAGACCAGCCCAAAAAAGCGACAGACTGGCCAACATGCTCTTGAAATCCTCCATATCTCCCCATGTAAATCGGGAAGCGATATGCGTCGACGACAACTCCACAGAATCGGGCTCTATGGAGACTATACCGTTGAGTGTCTTGACAAACTCCATGACAGCCCGGTAAAGTCTCTCCGTATCTCCGACCAGAGCGGTCAGCTCGATCCTGTCGGTCGTATCGAACGCTTCGAGGGCTTCAAGATCGAGTCTGATCTCGATCGGCTCTACGATCTCTATATCGGCAGGATCCCGCCAGAACGCTTCGACAGCTTCTAGTAGTCTCTCTATCTCTCTCCAGATATCGGCAAAATTGTGAGATACGCTCTGCAGATCCCGTCTCTTGTGCCGTAAGCCCAAAACGATCATTTCCGTCAAAATGCGATCTATTTCCGTTAAATGGGGGGCAAGACTCTCCCAGCGTTTCCTGTCGAATGCCATACCTCCCGGGTACTCCGTATCACCAGCCAAAACACTCTTTTTGAATCCGGTCTCGAGTTCTCGCAAGAGAAGCACCTTTTTGTTGTCGTCCATTTGTGCTCCACTATTTACACTTTCGGCGATGGAGGTCCATTCGGAGGTTATCCTTTTCATATCATCCACACAACTCTCCCTCTTTCTGTCAGGCCAGAGGTATATATTGATCATTGCATAGACGAAAATACCGAAAGTCGTAGCCCATATACGATTCAATCCATAGAGCAGCAGGCCATCCACTTCACCGTTATCGAATATCATCAATATCACAACCAGGGTTATCATGAGAAATGTCTTGTCGCCTTCATAAGCGTGGTAGAGATACACGACTATGGCGGATACAACCGAAAGAGAAAGCAGATAAGAGAATCTGTCCTGTGGAAAAAGAGCGATGAGCGCCAGCCCCAGAATAGCTCCGGCGACTGTGCCTATCACCCTCATGATGCCTTTGTGCAGAGTCTCTCTGATGGGACCTGCGGAAGCGATGACCATGACGGCTATAGGACCGGTATAGGGCTGCTCCCACCCCTGAGCCAGCGGAACCATATATGAAATAGTTATCGCCAAAGCCGTTTTTATGGCGAATTTGGCTTTTTCCGACAGCTTTATCCCTGGGAAAACCCCAAAAAAACCAGTTAATTGCGTATCGATATCGACCGCCCTCATCTCTTCGAGCTCTCCCTGGAGCTTTCATCGTCACGCTTGAACATCGATCCCCTGAGATTTATGAGACTGGATACGAAAATAGCCATGTAGAACACTCCGGTCACCGCCTCCATATACGCGACGAACTCGGTTATGTGTCCCACCGGAGAGATATCACCATAACCAAGAGTGGTCAATGTCGTAAAGCTGTAGTAGGCCACTTCGGAAAAGAGGGTTCTCCAGCTCTCGACCTCGATCCCTTTCAGAGCGTTAGGATCGAATACAAGTATCATCAGATATAGTATCGTCCATATCAATCCAAGCAGAAGATACAGAGAAAGCGAACCAATGATCTTGTTAGCATCCACCTTGCCTTCGAACAGTATCTGCTTGACCGAGAGCTTGAAGGCGCCGACAAACGCCACAAGAAACACGACGAGTATCAACAACACCATAATCTTGCTGGGATAGAGTCGCCACAATATCGTCAACCCACCCATGAGCACGGCTATGGAGTACACAATCCTTTTGACCGCTACATCGTGATGAATACTCTTGACGCCCACTATCATGACGAATATACTGACGACAGAAAAGAAATCCTCACCCAGGCCTCCTGGAAAATCGTCCGTGATCGCGCTGCTGAACAGCAGAGCCACGATAGATCCCAGCAGATAGACAAAGTTGTTTTTACTGCTTATCATCCACGCCTGCCGCCTGAAGAGTTTCGCTGTCGGCTTCCGCGACCCACAGCTCGAAAAGTTTGTATGCCAACGCCAAAATGACAGCACCAAGGAAGAGACCGATCATACCCATCAGCATCATACCCCCTATCGCTCCTACGAGTATAACCAGCATTGGTATATCCACGCCTCTGCCCATCAGCATCGGTTTCAGCACTCCGTCACTGGCGCCTACGGCCAACATATATATCGCGAACACCGCAGCAGGTGTTCCACTCGTGATGGAAAATTCGTAAGCTATCATCGGACCAATTATTATCAACGCCGGCATCTGAATGATAGTCAGAAACATTATCAGCAAAGCCCAGACAGGAGCGAGAGGAATGCCGGCAATGAGCATACCCAGCAGAGCCATCGCACTCTGTATGACAGCCACTCCGACCACACCCATCGCGACACTGCGTACAGTGATGGCGGATAGTTGCGCCCACTCGTCTCCTCTCTCTCCAAGAACTCTGCGCATGATTCTTTTATAGAAAACAACCGCTCTGTCACGGGAGATCAAAAAGAGCGCTGCGATCGCTATCGAGGCTATGGTCACCAGCACCGTCCCCAGCGCCCCCTTCAGCATGGAGATCAACCAGAAAACGAACTTTTTGATCTGCCCTCTGAATGGTTCGAGAGTTTTTGGCAGATCGTCATGGGCGCTCTGCCATAGCTTGTACGCCTCATCCCCGATAATCGGCCACTCTTTTACGCGCTCGGATGGCATAGGTATCACTATCTCTTTTCTGTTGAAAGACTCCACCAGGGATTGACTGCTCTCTATGAGGCTGCCGGAAAGCTGCCAGCTGCTTACAGCCAATATGGCAATGAAAAACAGTGCTGTAGCTATTATGATCTTTTTTCTATTGCCGAATCGTTTCGATAGCATATCTATCGCAGGAGAAAACGCGACAGCCAGTATGATACCCCACAATATCATTGGCAAAAACGCTTTTACGATCAGATAGGAGATATATACGATCAGAGTCAGAAGCCCCAGTTTGATAAATATATCTATAGCGATTTGCATCTGCTCGTTTTTCGCACCTTTGTCGGTCATCCTGTTCCTTTTTCGAAGTCTATTCAATGCTTGAAAATCGATCGATTATATCATAATCGACTTTGCCGGAAACTTTTCCAATGTCCATTTCGAGACTTCTGTCTCTATCATAGTGCAGCACAATCGAAGCGTATGCTAGAATATGAAAAGGGAGGTGTATAAGATGAAACGACAACTCTTTCTCATGATCGTGTCGCTCGTGTTGTTGCTGCCCGTCACCGGCAAAGCCGGAGGAGCATACACTCCTCGTAGAGGGAGTGAGATCAGAAAAGCGATACTCGACGGACTGAGGATCGAGGTGAAGAAAATGAGTGGAATGGATGCGATATTCGTCATAGACCACCTCAAGACACATAATGGATGGGCATGGGTGGAGGCCCAACCCAGATCCAAAGATGGAAAATCCGGGCTCGAAAACATATCCGCTCTTCTTCACAGAAGCGCCGATGGACGCTGGTGCACCGTTTTGATACCCTCGTACGAGTGTGTGAACGCCGACGATCCGGACAAAGCATGCCAGAAAGAGGATAGAATGATTTTTCATAATCTGACCTCTTTCCCGCTGAATGTACCTGCCGATATATTTCCAACCTCTTTCACAAAACAGGAAAAAAGATGAAAACAATCGAATTTTTCAGCAAACTCGTATGGACTGTGTCGCTGTTTGGCTGGCTATCGAGCGGCACATGCGCGGCCCAGACAGACAGTGTACAGGAAAAAAGCGATTTCATCTCCAGATACAATCTTGAAAAATCGGAAAAGATCCGTTTTGGATTTTCGACCGCAGACGGCAAAATCGTCAGTATAGCCACCGGCCATGATGACAGCTATATCGTCTATCGATACGGCAGAAAAGGAAATGTGGAGTTCGAATACCCACCAAAAAAGGTTAGGAGCTCGTTCAAGCTCTTCGATTACTCCGGATATTTTCGCGGGGGCGGATCCACCAATCTCGGGCTGAATCTGCAAAGCGTCTCGTTCAGAAAGGGCAAATCGGCATATGAGATCTATATATGAATACAGCGCCGAAGCGAACGCTACATATGTCGGGGTACGCAAAGACGAGGCAGATATCGTCTCCACCAAAGTACCTCCGGGCAGCTATACAGGTTCTCCGGATGAACTCGAATATTTATTGAAAAAAGAGTGAATACCAGAAGCTCTTTGCAAACGATTCTCACCGGTCGGATTTCATCACTGAAAAACACAAAGCTCTCAAGCGACTCAAAAATCGACCGGAAAAGCCCGCCATATGGCTCCCAGCATACACCATCTCCGACCATCCCAGAATATCAGATGATATTTGTATCCATGGTCTTTGCCCGGCTCCAGACGCTCGACCTCGTAAAATCTCATACCGGGTTTGAGTATGCTTTTGGCCATCCTGACGGCACCACCCGGAAACTCTTTCCACACTATGGAGCCTCTCTCCTGTCTGATCATCTCCTCCGTAGTGGCGGAATGCACAAGCACCACAGAGCGCTCCGGCTTTTTACACAACATTTTCGCCCATCCGCGATCGGACAACAGTCCGGATGGAAGCACCTTTACATAATATCTGTCCAGTTTCGACATGATTTCTTCAGATACATTCCTTCGAAAAGCCAAAGCGACTCTCCGTCTGTCAGGCATCAGACTCTTTGTCAGGACTGCGGCCCTTTCATAATCTCCTTTTTTGTTCTTTTGCATAATGGTCTCGAACAGTTTTTTCAGATTTTCGGAACTGTTTTCAAACTCGAACGCGTGCGCCATCGTTCCTATCGATACGACCAGCAGACACAACAACCATATCCTTTCTATATCTCTACTACGCATAGAGGTCTCCTTCTTCTCCATATTTTTCAAAGTATACGACAAAGCGTCTAAAACGACAACACGGCGTCGAATCACCGATACATATCCGGTATAACGATACTTGTGCTACAATGCACCCTATGAAAACAGATGTCGTTGCCAAAGCCGCTCGAGTGATCGCCGAAGCCGAAGCTCTTTTCATCACTGCCGGCGCGGGGATTGGGGTCGACAGCGGTTTGCCAGATTTTCGCGGACCAGAAGGCTTTTGGAGCGCCTATCCGAAAGCTCGC
>CAZYUW010000145.1:0-4547 GCA_964650685.1 uncultured Nitratifractor sp. | reverse complement strand
TCGCTTCGATTGACACCACGGTTGATGACATGATGGTATCCGGCAAGATCAATGCGGGGTCGGCGGGGCATGGAAGCTCCTTTGAATATTGCATTTGATTGGGAAAAGTATAGCGTAAATGTGGTGGATATTCAACGCCTGACCCATATAAGCAGAGGTGAAATTACACTATGGATTTGAATTCGGGCTTAATCTCAAAAAGTTTTACAATACTGCATGTATCTCCCGAGACTGCAAATAAAACTCCAGACAATATTAACAAAATATATTTTCGATTGCTTCTTTATTGTTTTATGGCGCTTTTTGAGCGATTTTATCCAGCAATTTCAGTGCCATAATATATTTTTCTGACCCCTCTTTGAAACCGTTTTTAAAGTGTATGGAAAGGACATTTTTTTTGGTATAAGTAATAAACTCATATGCTTTTTTATCTTGAGCAAATATTGCTACCGCTTTAAATTTGAGGTTATTTATCTCTTTCGCGCTATCATAAAAAGCGGCGTAATTTTCAAGTTTTTCATATCGTTCGGTGTAATAAAATATGGAAAACTCATCAAGAGGCATGCCGGGTTTTTTCCATCCACAGTATTTTGTAGTTGGAAATTTTAGATTTTTATTGATTTTTCCGTCTTCCAATTTGATATTTAAAATTTTTTCTATTTCCTCTTTTTTGACAAAGTTACATGCAATATCCTCATTTAATTCATCCGCGCCAACAGTAGCTACAATAAAAAAGAGTAGAATGACAAATCTCATATCGCTTCTCCTTTCCTTGATTATAACACTTAATTGTGACCAAAATTTATCCATGGCGCAATTTTAACGAAAATCGGAAATCGGGATCAATCGCTACCTTAAAGCAATAAAATTTGTGCTTATATGGTTTTGATATGCGTTGAAATAAAGAAAATATGGGAGAAATATCCTCCGGAAAGAGAGTTCTCCGGAGCAAGATATGCTTAACGCTTGGAGAACTGAGGGCTTCTTCTCGCTTTTTTCTTGCCGTACTTTTTTCTCTCCACGACACGAGCATCTCTGGTCAGCAGCCCCATAGGCTTGAGTATCGCTCGAAACGCCGGCTCGTACTCGACAAGAGCTTTGGAAATACCGTGCTTGACAGCATCAGCCTGAGCGCTGTATCCGCCTCCGAGAGTGGTAGCCTTGATCGTAACGGCTTCGAGCTGCTTTGTCGCCTCCAGAGGCAATCTGACTTTCATCTTGAGGGTTTCGTGTCCACCGAGCCACTCGTCCAGAGTGCGACCATTTACGATAATGCCTCCTTTGCCCGGAGTCAGCCACACCTTGGCGATAGCCGATTTTCTTTTACCTGTTGCGTATACTGTCGCCATATTACTTTCCTTTGTTCATTTGTGCTGTATGAGGATGCTCCGCACCTTCATATACTTTGAGTTTTTTGAGCATCTGTCTTCCGAGCTTCGTCTTTGGAAGCATTCCCCGTACCGCCAGTCGGTACAGCTTCTCGGTATGGTTTTCGAGCATGTCGCTGAGCTTGTTGCTCTTGGTGCTTCCAAAATATCCGCTATGGCGAAAATACTCTTTGTCTTCGAGTTTGTTACCTGAAAAAACGGCTTTTTTGGCATTGATGATCACGACATAATCGCCACAATCCACATTGGGTGTGAAATATGGCTTGTGCTTGCCCCTGAGGTATGTCGCGGCTTCGGTCAAAATACGGCCGAATGTTTTTCCTTCCGCGTCTATCAGGATCCACTCCCGCTCTACTTCGCCGGGCTTGATGACCTTTGTCATTTTCATGGTCTTTCCTTTTATGTTTGTGGTAATGGTCGTATCGTGCGACAATGGTCAAACACAGATAGCTGCCCAATACTTTTCTTTTGTGGGTGGGATTATAGTGATATAATCTTAAACTATCTTGAATTTAAGCGATTTTTAAAATTATCGAATCGACTGATCTACTCTGACGATCTCTACGCCCTCATGCAATAGATAGACGAGATAGCCATGTGTATCTTTGCCGCCGATAGATCTTACCGCTTCCATATACTCCCTGATCTGCTCTTTGTGTTTGGACGAGAAACTCATGGAACTTTTGTAGTCCACCACTATCACGCTATCCTTCCTCTCCACCATCAGATCTATCTGCCTGACCCTGTCCCTGTAGATCAACGGCTGTTCCTTTCTGAGCGACGCACCACGCGTGATCTCCATCCATCGTGGTACAGCAATGAGAGCCTCTATTCTGCTTCGTATCTCCGATATCTCCTTTTCACTCAATAAGGAGCCGAAACGATTGCGCACAGACTCCATGGAGAGTTCCAGGGAACCTTCGTCGAACATGCCCATCATCTCAAGCGCGTAGTGCATGGCCGTCCCAAAAAGCCTGGCTCCAAAAGCTCCACTCTCGCCCTCCTCATCATCTTCGCGCTCCTGACTATATCTCTGCCTGCCCCATGAAGCGAAACGCAACGATATCTTTTCTCGCTCACGAAGCGTGTCGTCTCTTTGTGTCGGCTCTATCTCTCCTTTTTCAAGCTCTTCCATGTGGAGGACTTCGAAGATGGAATCTTTGGGTTTCTTTATGACAACGAGTCCTTTTTGCGCCCTTGTCAGCGCGACATAGAGAAGATTCAGACGATCCTTGTCTTCTTTAGCCTTTCTCTCCCGCACTATTTCATCATATTTTGGGTCGAAACGCTCCCTGCCCTTGAGTCTGTAATATATTCTGTCGATCGACAGATTTTCGTCATAATGAAAGAGAAACGGAGATCTGTCCGCATTGGATCTGCCGAATCTGTCCAGTACGACGACATAGGCGAACTGCAACCCCTTGGATCCATGAATGGTCATTATGGGTGCCCCATCGAGAGTTTTGTCCGCCACGGCTATCCTGGAGAGTTCGAACTCTTTCAAAAACTCCGGGATGCTATCGAATCCCGACGCGTACTCCAGCAATCTGAGTATATTGGGATCCGCGTCGAAAGAGGAGAATGTCCTGACGATCCCGTCTATCAACTCCAGTGGAGAGAGAGTTGGACGATACCATGAGATATCGACATCAGAGATATCCATGCCGCTTTTTTTCAACAAAGGAGCAGCATCGATCGCTTCTCCTCCATATAGATATTCGGCCATTTTGACAATAGAGGCAACGGATGGAAGGTGCTTCAAAGAGCTGCTTGTTTGCAATCTGGTTGGGATGCCGGCCTTTTCACAGGCCTCCTGCAGCTTGAGTCCATCCTTGTTGGTAGTGACCAGAAAAGCTATCTCTTCGGGAGCTATACCTTGATCGATCAGGCGGGCGGCCTCCCGTACCGCGGCATCCGCGGGTTCTTCAGCCTCATCTACCTTGAGATAACCCTCCTTTTCGCTGTGGGCGCTTTGAGGAACATAACCAGGCATCTTATCTAGAAACCATGTGTTGACTTGATCAACTATGATCCTGTGACTCCTGTAGTTGCTTTTGAGATCCATAACAGGTATCCCATATCGTTGCGAAACCCAGCCAAACAGCTCTTCGTCACCCCCTCTGAATCTATAGAGAGACTGCTTGACATCGCCGACATAGAAAAAACTCCTGAACTCACTCTGCCCCTTTCCGGAAAATATCTCGTCTATCAGAGGCGCCAGAAGCAGAAACTGCATTGTGGATGTATCCTGAAATTCGTCGAGCAGTATATGCCTGAAACGGCTGTCGAGCCTGAAGTATAGAAAATCTCTCGATATAGCCTCATGAAGCAGATGGTACGCAAAAAGCAGTAGATCGTCGAAATCGAGTACTCCGCCGCGTTTTATATTGTCGAACCTTGCTCTTTTGTAGTCGCTGTAGAGTTCGAAGATATGATACAGCACATTGCTCTCTCTCGCCCGCGCCCATTCCAGGAGAGCTCTCCTCAGCTCCTGGTAAAGCTCCTCTATACCTGGATCTATACTCAAAGCCTTTTTGTAGTAGCTGTGCTCATATAGACTCTCTTTGTCGAACAGCGATTTGGCAAAAAGCTCTCCAGTTGTAACGGAGATGAAGTTGTTCGCGGCCCTGTTCGATCCACCCGCTTCCAAAACACGCTCCACGAGACTCTCTCTGAGCGACTCTATTTCGCTCTCTATGGAGTGTATATCTGTCTCTCTCGGCGACTCTACACGCAAAAGAGGATCTGCGCGATAGAACGCCTGCATCCTCTCCATCATATCTCCGGCCTTTCTCTTCTGCATCTGCAGCGCAAGTTGCACAAGAGTTTCGATCAGACCGTCACGATCGAGATATTCGAGAAAAGTACCCTCCAGATCGTTATCGCTCTCTTCTTTGGTGACAAACGCTGGATCCAGACCAACCTCCAGAGCGCCAGAACGCAGCACAGATACAAAAAAACTGTCGAGTGTGACTATATGGGCGGGCGAAGCCAAAAATCTGTCCAGCACATCTTTCCTCGAAGCCACTATCACGCTCTCTCGCAGTCCGGTAGCCCTGGAAAGTTCCCGCAAAATATGGGAGTTGTTCTTCTCTTCCATCTCGCGTAGAAATGTCGTCACCCTGTGGCGCATCTCCGCCGCGGCTTTGTTGGTGAATG
>CAZYUW010000144.1:0-3146 GCA_964650685.1 uncultured Nitratifractor sp. | reverse complement strand
CGGACACTCTTTGCTGGACAACGGAGTCGTAGATGCCGACAGCGATATCTTTTCTTTTACGATAAACAACAGTGATCTGCCGGTTGTGGTCGATTTCTGGGCACCGTGGTGCGGACCGTGCAGAATGATGGCTCCGGCGTTCAAAGAGGCAGCTGCCCACATGCCCCTCAAAGCGCAGTTCATCAAGATCAATACCGAAGAGAATCCCCAGCTTGGGGCGAACTACAATATCCGCTCAATTCCCACTATGATCGTATTTAGACATGGCGCGGAGGCAGACAGGATCAGCGGTGCGCTTTCACACGATCAGATAGCGGAATGGGTGGGCAGATATACGATATGATCATTTTGCGGCCAACTCCTGAGTTCGGGCGTAGCACGCTCTCATCGCCTCTATAAAACTGTCTCGTACTCCACCTTTTTCGAGGGCAGCATAACCGGCGGCAGTCGTGCCGCCCGGAGACATGACCATATCTTTGATCTGCGCGGGGTGCTCTTCGGACAGAAGGGCACCCATGCCCTCCATCAAGGCTGCCGTATACTCGTAGCTTTTATCACGCGGCAATCCCAGATCAACGGCTCCATCCGCCAGAGCTTCGGCGACCATAGCCATCCATGCGGGAGCGGATCCACCTATGCCCGTCGCTATATCGAGCATTTTTTCATTATCGAGCCATATGGCCCTGCCGATCACCGAGAGTATCTCCAGTGCCGTATCCCTGAACGACTCGTCACCGGTTACCGATGTTACGGATTTGCGATATTTTGCCGCGATATTCGGCATCGCTCTGATATAAGCCCGAGCATTTACGACTTTTTTCAGTTTCTCGATCGAGGTACCGGCCAGAATGGATATTATGGCCTCCGCTTCACCATTAACACGCAGAGTGTCCAGTGATTGGGGTTTGATCGCCAGTATAACGACATAACCATTCAGAGAAGGTATCTCGCTGACAAATTTTACAGACGCATACCGCTTAGAGAGCTCATCGACTCTGGCGCTATCCTTTTCCACTACCGTCAAGTCCCTGTTCTCAAGACCTGCCAATATAGACGACCCCATATTTCCTGCACCTATAAGAAGAATTTTCATTTTTGTTCCTTCTTTGAAATGGGTTTATTATAGCGAGTTTCAGAATGAAGATCGGAATTTAGAAGCAGGTGTTGACAGACTCGCCTTAGCGAATGGAGAAATGGTAGCGTAGCAGACTCCCGCTCCTCTCGTTTATCTCCTGAAGGATGGGAATACTCCACCCTTCAGCCTGCGTCCACGCAGGTATTGACGAAAACTTTAGAACTTGTAGATAAACCCTATGTTCCAGCTTCCTGTATCGAGCTTGATCGTTCCGGGTCCGGGCCCTACGCCAGCGGCATCCCAAGTATGGCTATGATGATGCAGCTGTGTATAGTCGGCAAAGATGGAGAAGTTCTCCGTGATCCTGTATGATGCTCCAAGGCCCCATGAAAATCCTCCCTCGTTCCAGGTCTCCGAGTACAGAGGAGCAGACATTTTATATTTGACATGGGCGTATCCAAGCAATCCGTAGACCGATATCTTGCCTGTTACCGGATAGATCGGCTTCACATAGATACCCCACGCATCTATGTCGGTATCGACATTTCTACCAGTCGGGGTTGTGAAGCTGTCGTCCCCACCAGCCCAGTAGCGACCCTCGATCGCAAGATATCTGTTTATCTGGTAACCC
Organism: uncultured Nitratifractor sp.; assembly: GCA_964650685.1. GTDB lineage: Bacteria > Campylobacterota > Campylobacteria > Campylobacterales > Sulfurovaceae > Nitratifractor. Next base: position 1,440 of record CAZYUW010000144.1, on the reverse strand, counting down.
GCCAACGCCATGAAAGAGTTGTGGTTTGTATCGCCATTGAATGGAGCCCTCGCAAGAGCGTCATAGTCGGCGTTGATATCGATATATCCATATCCAAGACCAACATAGAATCCACTCTCGTCTGCCAGCGGCTCGACCGGAACAATATCTCCTCCCGCCATCGCGAAACCACTCAATACAGCTATCGCGCTCATCGACAGTACAATCTTTTTCATTCTATCCCTTTCGTATGATCTTCGAAGCCTTACAACCCATTTTTTCTATCCTCGGATTGCAGCCCCATTTAGTCAGTGTATTTCATTTCAGTTAACGATTGCTTGCTTAATACGCTATTCAAAAACAAAATGCAAAATCGGGGAGAGACACGATTTGAAAGAAATCGTTGAGAATGGGAGATCCGATCCGTCAACTTTGGAAAACGGACCGCATCAAGCGGGGATCGGATCTCTTGAAGAATCTACTTGTTGATAGCTTCGAGAGCGTACTTTTTGCCCAGTTCGTAAGCTTTCTTGTTCACATCGTGTACTTTTGCGGGCACCTTGCTTAGCATCGTCTCTATCAGGAGATCTTCCGGGATAGCGTTCATAAAGGTATTGGCGATAGCCAAAGCCACGACACTCTGGGTAATCACATTACCGACCTCCTCTTTGGCGATCGTTATGATAGGTATTTCGACAATATTCCACTTTTTGCGATCTTCATCGCTTGGAAAAACCAGGTTGGGCTCGATAACGATAGTGCCGCCTTCTCGCACTCCATTTTTAAAGAGTTGGAAACTTTTGTCAGCGACCGAAAGCATAAAGTCTATCTGACCGTCTATGGCATAAGGATACCAGATCTCCTCATCGTCGAGCTGGATATCGACGACTGTGGGTCCACCACGCACCTGAGAGGTATAGGTAGCGGTCTTGAGGCCATATCCGCCACCTTTGATTTTAGCGGCGGCAAAGATCTCACCGGCAAGAAGAACCCCCTGTCCGCCGACACCGGTAAATCTCATTACAATTCTACTCATGGCTCTTCTCCTTATATCTTTTTGGCGAAATCATCTTGAGTGATCTTGCCTCGTTTGCCCTGATGGGCCTTTTTGACCTCTTCGTACATATCGCAGTACTCTCTGGCCTCTTCATCCTGCTTCAGTATTCCCGTAGGGAGGTAGTTCATCCTCTCCTCTTCGGGCAGAGCCTCCCACTTCTTCTTGGGCATGGTGATGCTGTCTATCCACTCCAGATTGGCCATAGCGGAACCCATTTTATTCTTTCTTCCAAGGTTGATGTGACAGTTCGAAACCGCTTCGACATAAGAGAAACCTCTATGCTTCAGAGCTGCGACAATAACCTTTTCCAGCTTTCTCGGCTCGTTGACCGTCTCGCGCGCGACAAAGCTCGCTCCGGCCGCCTCTAGAAGTTTACAACCATCGAAAGTCGGATCGATATTTCC
>CAZYUW010000143.1:0-3431 GCA_964650685.1 uncultured Nitratifractor sp. | reverse complement strand
ACACGACGACACCGAAATCGCGCGTGGAATTCTGGAAGGAGAAGTTCGAAGCGAACGTGGCGAGGGATCGACGAAACGTCGAAAAACTGTTGGAGATGGGCTGGCGTGTCGCCGTCGTCTGGGAGTGTGCGCTGAAAAATGGAAAAAATGAAGATTCGATCGACGAATTGATATCCTGGTTGAAATTCGAAGAAAAAATCTCTACTTTTTCGACATAGCTTTTCTTCCGACATGGATCAGGCGTGTTTCTTGCCTATCTCAGGGTCAGACCCCCGCTGTCTGTAAAGTGGGTTAAAAAAGAGTGTTGTTTTTGCAAACAAAAGAAAGAGTTGGGATTTTTGATTTCGTTTTAAAACAGATCTATTCTGCAGATCGATAAAATTGGGTTTTGAAGTGGTGGGTCCTCGGGGACTCGAACCCCGGACCGCCCGGTTATGAGCCGGGAGCTCTAACCAACTGAGCTAAAGACCCTTTCGATGGCGCTTCGACGGCTTGCTGCGACTTAAGATCTTTTTGCGTCTGATCTCTCCGCGTTCCATCATCGTAAGTTTTGCGTCCGCATTATACTGGAAATATCTTTTAAATGCAATGAGATTTAGCAAAATCCCAAAAAAAGCGGCAAAAATAATAAAAGATGTTCCACCGTGACTGAACATTGGTAGAGGTACGCCAACAACCGGTGCCATGCCTATGATCATGAACATGTTTACATTCATATAGATAAAAATCAGAAAAGCCAGCCCTGAAGCTACCGCCTTGATATGGTAGCACTGCTTGTATATGCCCGATATCACCAGCAGATGAACGATCAGCAGAATATACAGAGTTATCACCAGCAGCATGCCTTTGAAACCGAATCGCTCTCCGAGATATGCGAATATGAAATCGCTCGACGCGATCGGGAGAAATTTGAGCTGTGTCTGTGTGGCATCCTCTTTGTCTTTGCCGTCGATACCTCCCGATCCGATAGCTATGAGAGCCTGTCTGACATGATAGCTTGGTTTGCCGAGAAAGTCGGAGATCCTTTTTTTCTGATAATCTCTGAGATTGTTGTATAGTATCGGCGCGGATATAGAGAGAAGAACGGCTATGGTGATCCATACTCTCCACTTGACACCGACGATGAAGAGCACTCCGTAACCGGTCATCAGCAGCACCAGGGCGGTGCCGAGATCGGGTTCTTTGGCTATGAGCAGAAACGGTATTATGATCACTACCGACAACTTGGCGAAATCGATAAATCCATATCCCTCTTCGGGAGGGGGGTTTCTGTTGATCAGGAATGCCAGCATGAGTACCACGCTGATCTTGATAAATTCTGATGGCTGTACCGTCAGATTGGTTCCCGGAATCTCAAGCCATCTCCTGGCTCCAAGTATTCTTATACCGAACAGATCGACGGCCAGCAACATAAGCAGATTGAAAAAATAGCTTATGGGAGCGAACCACCAGAGGATCTTTTCCCATGGTATGAAAGCGGCCAGCATCAGGCTTATCGCTCCTATCGTATAGTAAACAATCTGTTTTTGAAAGAGTATGGGGTTGATCTCTTTGACAAGTATGGAAGAGATGATCAGAATGGGTATGATCTGTATGATAAGCAGATAGTTAAAGTTGGCCGGTAGGGCTTTGAGATAGTCCGATACCTCTTTCCAGTCCATCGATCTCCCTGCTTGAATCCGGTCAATGCTTATCCGGAAGAAGTGTCGCGTATCCCGGGCAAGACCGTTTATGATAATTTCGATATTATAACCAAACTGCGCAAACAGGTGAGTACTATGGGCATACATGAGCATTTCGAGAATCTAAAAAAAGAAGTCGGTATCAGACATTGTCTGACGGACAGAGACAAAAGCAGGGTGCTCGATTTTTCGCTGGCCTGCCATACGGGACAGGATAGTCGTCTGATAGAAAGCAATCGTGCTGTAGTCCAGGAGCGTTTCGGTGCCGGAGCTCATTTCGTCAGCCTGAACCAGGTACATGGAGACAGAGTGTTTGTAGCCCAAAAAGCCGAGAACACAGGTTGGCATCTATCCGATGAGACTGTCGATGCGGATGCGGTCGTCACGAACATAGAGCGAGTCGTATTGAGTATCATGAGTGCCGATTGTGTTCCTGTGTTGCTGTACGATCCGATCGAGAGAGTGGTCGCGGCCATTCACGCTGGATGGAGAGGCAGCGAAAAAGCCATAGCGAAAAAAACGGTCGATACGATGATAGAGAGATATGGTACCGATCCGGCGAATATCCTGGCCGGTATAGGGCCAGCGATAGATGTTTGCTGCTATGAGGTGGATGAAACGGTCGCTGGAAAATTCTCCAAATACAGGGACCAGCTGCATCAAGTGAGCGAAAAAAACTATATGCTCGATCTGAAAAAGATCAACCAGTGCCAGCTCGTCGAAGCGGGAGTGGTCGAGGAGCGCATAGAGATCAGCCCCGTTTGCACATCGTGCTCCAAAGAAAAGTTTTTTTCATACAGGGGCGAGGGTGGAGCGTGTCGCGGTCGTTTCATGAGCTGTATCATGCTGGACGAGAAAAAAGGTCGTGACAGAGCGTGAAAGGCGCTGTATCGTGTAGTTTTGATTCATAACTGTAAAATTTTTTCCAAATCTCGCATAAATCGATTTTCTGTAAATATGTTAGGGTAAAATAAATTCCGATCATCTGAGGAGTGGTCATGTTGCGCTCCGATTCCGATATCGGGATTTGGATACACGCTGTTTCCTGCAATATGGTTCGAACAATATGATTTGACAGGCGAAATGAAGTTGAAATCGGATTATAAAATAACCGCTGTCGTTGCTCTTTTGTTGATGTGCCTCTCGATCGTCATGTCTACAGTCAATTACAAAGAATCCCTTGATCTTGCCCACGATCAGCTCAAGTACCAGTCTCTTTCGATTTCTCTGAACAATATATATTCCGAAATAGAGAAAAACCTCATAGAGCCTTATCTCGTTTCATCTGTCATGGCATCTGACACTTTTTTGAAAGAGTGGCTCGAAAGCAGAAGCCCCGACAAGAGAAAGATAAAAAACTATCTCGCTTCACTCAAAAAAAGACACGGATTGTTTCTTGCTTTCCTTGTATCCGAGAGAGACAGAAGTTACTATACGCATAACGGTTTTTTGGAGATACTGAATCCCGACAAGAGGGACAATCGATGGTATTATAGATTTATAGACACCCCTGTGGATTTTGAATTCAATCTCGACTACAACAAAAACATAGACAAATCTCCCATACTGTTCATAAACTACAAGATCAAAAAAGATGGAAAGCTGCTCGGTGTCACTGGGGTGGGACTGAAAATGTCCCGTCTGGTCAAAATGCTTGAGAGATCGAAAAAGATCTATAAAGTAAATGTTAGAATATTTAGAAAAGACGGAATGGATATTATAGGAGATTCGGGAGCATCCAATGTGTTT
>CAZYUW010000142.1:0-4096 GCA_964650685.1 uncultured Nitratifractor sp. | reverse complement strand
AACTTTTTTTCAGAAAATAACCGATGGAGAGTCCGATCAAAAATCCTGATCCTATCTGCAGGTAGGGAATATTCGAGAGTATATCTCCACTCCCGCCATTTATCGCTACTGTATTGTTGTCATTCATATCGCCCGGTCTCTATTTTGATATTTTTTCATATTGTATACAGAAAACGGTTATTAGTCAAATCGTATCGACATTTTCGTCAGACAGGGGCGATACTGCCCCGCGTCCAAAGAGCTGTGTCACCTCACTTTGGCCGCGATCTCTCCGTTTTCGATATCGAAAAGAACAGTATCGCCCTCTTTGGCCTTTCCTTCGAGTATCATGTCGGCCAGTGTGTCTTCGACTATTTCGGCTATGGCCCTCTTGAGAGGTCTGGCGCCGAATACCGGATCGAAGCCGGCTTTGGCTATCACTCTTTTTGCCTCGTCGCTGAGGGATATCTTCATGTCTCTCTCTTCGAGTTTTTTCTCTATGTCTTTGAGCAGAATATCCACTATCTGGACGATATTGTCTTCTCCGAGAGGATTGAAGATGATCAGATCGTCCAGTCTATTTATAAACTCAGGCTTGAAGTAGTGTTTCAGCTCATCTTTGACCGCTTTTTCTCTGTCCTGTGGATCGTTGAACTCCATTATCTTGTCGGAGGCTATATTGGATGTCAGAATGATGATGGTGTTTTTAAAATCCACCGTCACCCCTTTGTTGTCTGTCAGGCGACCGTCGTCGAGTACCTGAAGCAGGATATTGAAAACATCCGGATGGGCCTTTTCCACTTCGTCGAAGAGTATAACGCTGTATGGCTTTCTTCTGACCGCCTCGGTCAGCTGACCGCCCTCTTCGTAGCCCACATAACCAGGCGCGGCTCCTACAAGTCTGCTGACCGAGTGTTTCTCCATATATTCGGTCATATCGATTCTTATCAGTGCCTTTTCACTGTCGAAAAGAAATTTCGCCAGGGCTTTGGCCGTCTGGGTTTTTCCGACTCCGGTAGGCCCCAGAAAGAGGAACGATCCTATAGGTCTGTTCCTGTCGCTCAAGCCGGCTTTGTTGCGCTTGATGGCGCGCGCAACAGCATGCAGTGCCTCATCTTGTCCGACCACCTCCTCTCTGAGGTGATCTTCGATATGGAGGACCATTTCTCTTTCGCCCTGGAGCATTCTGTTGACCGGTATACCTGTCCATCTGCTGACGATTGAGGCTATCATCTCTTCATCGACCGCGTTTTTCAGCAATGTACCCTCTTTTTGCATCCTTTCCCAGGTGTTGTTCAATTCGGCAAGTTTCTTTTCCAGAGAGGGTATCTCTCCGTACTCTATCTCTGCGGCTTTGTTGAAGTCACCGCCTCTTTTGGCCATCTCTGCCTCTCTGCGCTTCTCTTCGATGCTCTGCTTGATTTCAGCGATATCGTTGAAGATATTTTTTTCATCTTCGAACTGCGATTCGAGCTGTCGTTTTCTCTCTTCCATATCGGCAAGCTCTTTTTCTATCTCTTTGATCCTCTCTTCATTTTTGGCGGTCAACTCCATATTCAGAGCCTCTTTTTCCACCAGTAGCTTCTGAATGTCTCTTTTGGCTTTGGCCAGGTCGAACGGTTCGCTCTCTATCTGCATCTTCAACTCTGCTGCTGCTTCGTCTATCAGATCTATAGCCTTGTCGGGCAGATATCTGTCGGTTATGTATCTGTTGGAGAGTTTGGCGGCAGCCACGAGAGCGCTGTCGAGTATCTGCACATTGTGATGAGCCTCCAGTCTCTCCCTGATACCTCTGAGGATCTGCAGCGCTTCATCCGTACTGGGCTCATCCACCTTTACGGGCTGGAACCTCCTCTGCAGCGCAGCATCTTTTTCGAAATATTTTCTATACTCTTTGAGAGTGGTGGCTCCGATCGTATGCAGCTCTCCTCTGGCGAGCATGGGCTTGAGCATATTTGCCGCGTCCATGCTGCCTTCGCTAGCGCCGGCTCCAACGATGGTGTGTATCTCGTCTATGAAAAGTATTATGTTGCCATCTTTTTTGACCTCTTCTATCACCGCTTTGAGACGATCTTCGAACTCTCCGCGATATTTCGCTCCTGCAATAAGCGCGCTCATCTCCAGCTGTATAAGCCTCTTGTTCTGCAGGCTCAGGGGGACATCCCCATCGGCTATCTTCTGCGCGAGACCTTCTACAATAGCGGTTTTTCCGACTCCAGGCTCTCCAAGCAGTATGGGATTGTTTTTCGTTTTTCTGATCAGTATCTGCATGGTTCTCTGTATCTCTTCGTCTCTGCCAATGACTGGATCGAGTTCTCCGGCTTTGGCTTTTTGGGTGAGATCCACACCATATTTCGATAGAGCTTCGAGTTTTTCGTCATCGGTCTGACTCTCTATCGAACGACCACCTCTCATGGACTCGAGATTCTTTTTGAGTTCCATCAGATCGATATACCCGCCTATAGTGTCTTTGATGAAGGATTCGTTTATATTCGCGTTTATCCAGGTGTCTACCGATAGATATTTATCTCCCTGAGCCGCCATTACTCCCTCGGCATTCTGCAAGGATCTGAGTGTCGCAGCGGAGATTTTGATATTCTCTTTATTGACCGTGGAGGCCGTAGGCAGCTTTTTGGCGCGGCTGATCACATCCAACTCGATCGCCGCTTTATCCGTTCCCATTTTGTTGAGTACCTGATTGAGTACCGATCCACTGTTGGTCAGCAGTGCCCACACTATATGAAGGGGATCCATTTCGGGGTTTTTGTTGTGCAACGCGAGAGAGATTCCCGACTCAAGAGTCTCGGTCATCTGATGCGTCAATCTTTCCATGATATTGCTCATTTTTTTCTCCTTTTTGCTCCATTTCAGATTTCTGAAGAAACTATATCAGAAAATCTATTTCCACAATGCTACCTGAATTGCATCATAACTCATAAATCTTTGGACGCTGTTTCCGTTAAATTTTTCCGCATTTATTCATATACTTATACCGCTACCCGTAATTATTCCCGCAACATATATAAATTTTATTGTTTTTCTGCGATAATGCAAGAAAAGAGAGGTGAAGCCAATGGTCTGTCGGTACTTTTTGAAGGTTGTTTTGATAGTGGTCGCGTTCATGTCTGTCGCTATAGCGAAGGTTGATCTGGTGAGCTCCTATCGAATCGTTTCGTCCAACTCTGGTGGAGATTCCGTAAATTTCGATATGGGTCGATCCAGATCCGATCCCTCCAGAGAGTGGCTCATAATGATATATATGGATGGTGATAACGATCTGGAGAAATTCGCCATCAGAGATATCAACGAGCTTGAAAAGGGAATAGAAAAAGGTATCGAGATCGTAGTGCTGGTCGATAGAGCGAAAGGCTTCGACAACAGTAACGGAAACTGGACGGACAGTCGTATTTTTCGAATAGTGAAAGACAGTGATGACAAAAATATTCACTCCGAAGTTCTGGCTCGTCCTGGAGAGTTGAACATGGGTGATCCGGATGTGCTGAAAGAGTTCGTGAAATCGACTCTCAAGACATTCCCCGCGCGTCACAATATGTTGATACTGTGGGATCACGGAGGAGGCTGGGCAGCGAGCGCTATGGATTTCGCCGCCCCGAAAGTCGCGGGTGGTAGAGACCATCTAACCATTGCAGAGATATCGGAAGCCGTATCGAAAGCGCTGAAATCGACAGGGATGCGCAAGCTGGATATGATAGGTTTCGATATGTGTCTGATGGGGCAGATCGAGAGTGCGGCGGAGTTGAAAAATCTGGCGAAGATATTGATAGCTTCACAGGCAACCGAGCCGGGAGATGGGTGGCCCTATGAGAAGATTTTGCCAGAATTTTCCAAAGGAGTCCAGGGTATAAGGCGTATCGCGAGCGCGATAGTTCGTCAATACGATATTTTCTATGCCGAAAGAAACGCCGCTATATATACCATGTCCGCAGTGGATCTTGAGAGTCTGGACAGAGTGCTGGCTTCGTTCGATGATCTTGTCGATAAGCTGATCGCCGAATCCGGTAGAGCGTGGCCGGTATTGAGTCGATCGATATTTTTTGCCGAAGCTTACGCCCCTCGCACTGAGATTCAAAGAGGCAGTAACGCGCTGGCCAGTATA
>CAZYUW010000141.1:0-6697 GCA_964650685.1 uncultured Nitratifractor sp. | reverse complement strand
ACTAAACACCTTTTCATGCATTTGACGATAGACTTTGGGATATCCTATTCGCAAGGAGATAAAAATGAAGCATAGATATCTTGACAGCCAGCCGGACGAGAAAGGTTACTTCGGAGAATATGGAGGGGCTTTTCTCCCTCCGCAGCTTGTCGATGAGTTCGACAGGATCACCCGAGCGTATCTCAAGCTCAGAAAATCGCATGAGTTTTTGAGTGAGCTTGGAAGAATACGCAAACATTATCAGGGTAGACCGACACCGGTATATCATGCCAGGCGTCTCAGTGATGCGGTTGGTGGAGCTCAGCTCTATTTTAAAAGAGAAGATCTCAACCATACTGGCGCCCACAAGTTGAATCACTGTATGGCCGAAGCTCTGCTGGCCAAAAGCCTGGGCAAAAACAAACTGATCGCCGAAACCGGTGCTGGCCAGCATGGAGTTGCGCTCGCGACTGCAGCCGCACATTTTGGTCTGGAGTGCGAAATCCATATGGGGGAGGTCGATATCGAAAAGGAGCACCCCAATGTGGTCAGAATGAAAATACTGGGAGCTGAAGTGGTTCCGGCCACCCACGGGCTGAAGACTCTCAAAGAGGCTGTGGATTCGGCTTTCGAATCCTATATGGGTCAGCTCGATACGGCACTATATGCGATAGGATCGGTTGTCGGTCCTCACCCTTTTCCTATGATGGTAAGAGATTTTCAGAGCATAGTGGGTATCGAAGCCAGAGAGCAGTTCATGGAGATGACCAACGGAGATCTTCCGGACAATGTAGTGGCTTGTGTCGGAGGTGGATCGAACGCCATGGGGCTCTTTAGCGGTTTCATAGACGATCCGGTAGATCTATATGCCGTAGAACCGTTGGGGAAAAGCACGAGGCTCGGTGATCACGCCGCTACTCTGGAGTATGGCAAGATCGGTGTGCTGCACGGCTTCAAATCGATACTGCTTCAGGATGAAAACGGAGAACCGGCTCCGGTGCATTCGATAGCGAGTGGATTGGATTATCCCGGTGTCGGTCCCGAACATGCCTATCTGCACGATCAGGGCAGGGTCAAAGTCAGAGGAGCGACGGATGAGGAGAGCGTGGACGCTTTTTACGCAATAAGTCGTTACGAAGGTATCATACCGGCACTGGAAAGTTCCCACGCTATAGCCTACGCCATCAAGCTGGCAAAAGAGAAGCCTCACGATTCGATACTGGTAAATCTCTCCGGAAGAGGCGACAAAGATATAGACTATGTCGTGGATACATTCGGTATCAGAGAGTGGCGTCCAGATCGGTAGAGGGGTCTGTATCCTTCATGGATTGCATCAATTTTTTTATGAGCAGCAGATCGCTGTAGGCCATTTTTTTCGCGGAGGGATTTCTCAGTAGATAGCTGGGATGAAATGTAGGCACTATCCTGTAGGAGGAGCCGTTTATGACGCTTCCTCTGATTTTGCCTATGGGAGAATCGTCGTCAGTCAAATATCTGTAGGCTGTTTTTCCGAGAGTGATGACAATCCTGGGTTTTACGATCTCAAGCTGTTTCAGCAGATATGGCCTGCAGGTAACGGCTTCGGTCAGCGATGGCTCCCGGTTGCCTGGAGGTCTGCATTTGACTATATTGCCTATATAGACATCTTTTCTGGGTATCAGCAGTACATTTTCGATCATCCTGGTCAGAAGCTCTCCGGCTCTTCCAACAAAGGGTCTGCCGGTACTGTCTTCGGTCGCTCCAGGTCCTTCTCCCACGAAAAAGAGATCGGCATTGGGATTGCCCTCTCCAAATACCACTTTGTTTCTATGTTTGCTCAGTTCGCAAAGGTGGCATTCGTTCGTCATTTTGGCGAGAGTATGCAGATCGTCCGGAAGATTTTTGGACTCCTCTTCCAGACTGGATGGCTCGATATCCGTGTATCGATATCCCAGCTGCCTGAGCATATACAGCTGCTTCAGCAAAAGGGAGTTGTGCAGGTTTTTCATCGTCGCGAAGGCAGAACCGTGTTCAGTTCACTTCGACATCTACGGGATCGCTCTCCCATAATCCATGTTTGGTGCAGTATGCCATCGCGCTCAGTTTCAGCTTGCCTGTGGGGACTATACGAAAATCAACCTCGACATGCCCTTTTTGATTCCCGAGAGTTCCTGGTGTGAAGGACGCCTGCCCAAGCAGAGTTTCACCGTTCCAGAGTTGAACATAAGCTATGTAGTGATCGAAATCGTCCGGATGGGTATATTCGTTCCCTACCTTGACTTTAACGCTGAAAGGCTCACCCGCTTTGGCGGATCCTTCACAGTGCACGAAAGGAGAGTGTCTGTCTATATAATCTTTTTTTGCCTCTCTCTCTACGCTGTCAATATCTACATATCTGTTTATTTTTGGCATTTACGATCCTTTTTTCTTGATTTGGATCAAGAAGTATAGCATAAAAATATCCATATTGCGCATGACAATATCTTTCGGTTGCTTTATTCGGCAGACGCCTGTATATCACTGTGCCCCATCGTCTTTCAAGTGCTTTTTTGCCCAATCTATGACGATTTTGCGTTCTTTCGCACTCAATCTGGCATCCGGATGCATAAACATATAGTCCGCCGGAGGCATCTGCCACTCCATAGATTCGACTATGCCGCCGTACAGTTTCTGCCGCTTCTTTTCGTCATATCTGTTCCATATCGAAAAGTTGAGCCACTCTCTTCCGTTTTTGACATGCGATCTCACTTCGAGGGAAACCGGCGATATGTTGCTGTACCATGGCCAGTCGGTGTGGTTGGAGTGGCAGTCGTAACATGCTTTTTTCAGGATGGAGATCACCTCTTTCGGTGCCGATATCTCATCGGCAGCTGTGGCGGTCGGAGGTTTCGGTATATCTATGGTTATGAACTGGATCAAAATGAAAGCGGCCAGAGTCCAGGCCGCCATATGTTTCAGAACTTTCACCGTTATAGATCTTTGCCGAAAATTGTACACTGCTTAGTTATGACACAAGCGGGGCACAATCCGACGATACCGGCAATCAGAGGAAGTACCCCTATATAGAGCCAGTTGATCTTGTAGTAGTACGCAGCCGCGATCAGCGCGATGCCGAGGAGTATCCTGAAAGGTCTACAGAATTTTGCCATTTTTTTCGCGTTTACAGCCATATTTTCTCCTTTTGTGATTCGAATTTATTTGGAACTATACTTGAAATGCCTTATTCTATTATAAAGAACGATTTTTATTTTTTGCGTCTTATTTTGGTCGCCGTGACAAAGATATACTCCCGCCCAGTTATCGTCACGCGGAATCTGTGTTGTTGGAGATACTTTTTTATCCAATATATCTCTTTGAAGAGCAAAGAGAGCTCACTGTATCTGTAGTTTGGAGCTTTGGCGCCGTAGAGCAGTTCACCGGATACCCATCTGGAGTTTGGGAAAGCGAACAGAAAAGCGCCATCCGGTTCGAGATGTATTTTTAGCAGATTCATCAGCAGTGGTTTCATTTCGACACCGGGACTATGTAGGGTCGCGATGGAGATTATGAGATCGTACTTTCCCGCATCTACTCCATCGAGATCGTTTATGTCGTGTACGATGAACTTCACATTCCTTGCGTCAGAGTATCTCTTTCTGGCTTTTGCTATGGCGCTTTTGCAGTGATCGATTCCGACCAGTTTCATCTCCGAGAAGCGCTTTTCTCCTACTTTGTGGCGTATGGATGCGAATTCGTCTCCCCTGTTGGAGCCCAGATCCAGAATTTTGTCTCTATTGTAAATATCCAGATTTTCCAAAGCCTGAGTGAAGTAGTGGTGAAACGCTGGCTCTTCGTTTTTGTGGATCGATTCATATATCGAGCCGGAGCCATATTTCTCTTTCGCATCTTCGTAAGGCATATCGTGAAAACTATCGGATGAGAGTTTCTGAAATCTGATATGGACAACCAAATCGTCGCGTACTTTGAGGGGAGTAAGCATTCTGCATTTAAAGACAGAGGCCAGCGTTGTCCAGAATTGCCAGTTTCTGGCGATGAATTCTCTATCGTCTATCGATATAGATTCGCCATTGTATCTGTCTGCAGCAAAATCTGGGTCGAGTGCCTCTATGACTATATATTCCGATTCCTCTATCTTTTCCAGAATCGTTCCAAGTTTCTCGTATAGCCTGTGCAGCGGACAGTTGCTTGCCTCTATATGTTTCGAGTTTTCGAGCTCGTTATGAAATCCGCCCGTGGGCATCAGAATTTGGCTATGCAGAAACTAACGCTCGCTTTGACACCTTTGAAGTCGTTGTCTCCAGTCGTACCTTGCAGGTTGAAAGAGAGCTCCGTATCTTTGAACGCGTCATCGAATATATGGATGACCGGTCCGACTTTCCATAGTATACTTATACCAGCACTGAACGCATTGTCGAACCCTACAGTATCGGAGAGCTCATCATCCAGCAGCGTGGCAGATACATAGAGATGAGCTCTGATTGGCAGATCGGCCAATCTGGTCAATTCGTGAGTATAGACTCCGGCGGAGAGATCCGCGCTGATGCCGTCTCTGTTTCCATATCCATGATCGAAGTCCATATTGAGATAGTGGAGCGTCAAATCGAAATGGGTGTCGTATCCGTAGATACTGGGATGGTATACCGCACCGGCGTAGATATCGTAGATTGTGTTACTCGAATCATCCTCGAAAACCCTGCGTATTTTATTGTCCAGAGGAGTCGCCGCGAGCGTGACGGCACTTTTGTAGTCCGAATCGCTTTCCATCCATAATGAAGATACCCCCACTACGAAGCCCATTTCTTGTGTAGGATTGTAATTTAGTCCGGCACCTATTTTTATATATTGAGAGTCGAGTTCTATATCGTCTCTAGTGCCTCGTCCGAGATTGACATTGTTTTGCTCTATTTTGGAAAATCCAAAACCGCCCTGTACGAAAGGTCTCAATATATCACCTTTTTCACCAAAGTAGTAGCTACCTACGAAATTGGCGTTGTCTATATCGATGTCATCTCCGACCCTGCCTCCATCCATGTCGTACCAGCCGGTTTGCAGATAGTTGTTGTTCGATGTGAACAGTCCAAGACCGTTTAGTTTGATATAGGTATCGTCTACGATATCGGCATTCGCGATCCCGGCAAAGATCGATATTGTCAGTACCGCCCCATATATGCATCTAATTATATTTTTTCCTCTTCTTGTCATGACCGCTCCACCATTTCTATTATCGGTTCGTCCACTCTTTCGAAGTTGCCATTCTCTTCTACTTCCACAATATTCCACGGCAACCCCTGTTTCATGAGTTCTTCCATGAAGGGATCGGGATCGAACTCTTCCATATTGTGTACTCCGGTATTGTACCATTTTTTTTCGAGAATCAATTTGGCGCCTATCATTGCCGGAACTCCCGTGGTATAGCTGACCGCCTGGCTCATAACCTCTTCATAACACTTTTCATGATCGCTTATCTGATATATGTAAATCGTGCGATTTTGGCCACCCTTTGTGCCTCGCAGATATACGCCTATATTGGTTTTTCCTTTCGTTCTCGGTCCCAGACTGGCTGGATCGGGCAGGAGTTTTTTGAGCAACTGCAGAGGAATGACACTACAGCCATCCACTTCCACTGGTTCTATCGATGTCATTCCAACATTGTCCAGCACCTCGAGGTGCCTGAGGTAACTTTCCGAAAATGTCATCCAGAACCGTATGCGCTTGAGCCCCTCGATGTTTTTGACGAGAGATTCCTCCTCTTCATGATAGAGGAGATAGCTCTCACGGGGACCGATCTCCGGATAGTTCCAGACAGTTTTTATCTCCATCGGTTCGGTCTCTATCCACTCTCCATTTTCCCAGTAGCGACCTTTTGAGTTGACCTCTCTGATATTGATTTCAGGATTGAAGTTCGTAGCGAAAGGGTAGCCGTGATCACCGTCGTTGCAATCCAGAATATCTAAATACTCTATGCGATCGAAATAGTGTTTTTGCGCATATGCCACAAAAACATTCGTCACGCCCGGATCGAACCCACTACCGAGCAGAGCCATGGTGTCGGCTTTTTTGAATGCGTCATCGAGTTTCCATTGCTCTTTGTATTCGAATTTCGCGTTGTCGGGATGTTCGTAGTTGGCAGTATCGAGATATTTCGCACCTGTTTCGATACAGGCGTTCATTATATGGAGATCCTGATAGGGCAGAGCGACATTGATGACTATATCGGCATTGTATTTATCGATAATTTTCACAATCTCCGCAGTGTTGTCGGCATTGACCTCTTCTGTCGCTATGTCGATTCCAAGTCTGCTCTCTATATCGTTCGCAATTTCTACGCATTTGGAG
The DNA here is from genome assembly GCA_964650685.1 of uncultured Nitratifractor sp. GTDB lineage: Bacteria > Campylobacterota > Campylobacteria > Campylobacterales > Sulfurovaceae > Nitratifractor. The sequence continues at coordinate 403 of CAZYUW010000141.1, read as the reverse complement.
AGTGTTCTGCTGCCAAGAACGATTCGTCCGAAAGTGTCATGGTTCATAGCGCATTTGAACGCTACAACCCTCCCTACGCCTCCAGCCCCGATTACAAGTGTATTGGCGGCCATCTTTTCATTGCCTCCCTGGTTAATATCTGTCGAATTGTTATTTTAGCCTAAAAATGAGTAAGATTTATTATATTAAATACTATTAATTAAAGTTTTTTCTGCTATACTGCGGGTAAAGCGTTATTTCAAACGGTGGGGAGGGAAGATAATGAATAGATTCAAGGTTACAGTTTTTATTGTCTCAATCATAGGCGGTATATCTTTGTCCGCCGCCGATCACGATCTGTATAGATATTCTGTGTCCGCAACCGGTGGTTTTTCCATAAACTCTTCGGATACGCATCTCGATA
>CAZYUW010000140.1:0-2959 GCA_964650685.1 uncultured Nitratifractor sp. | reverse complement strand
ATTGTCGAAAAAGTTGTCCAGTACAGACTTGAGAGCGAAAAGAGCCTCCAGCTTGTCGAGATAGCTTCCATACTCCTGGATCTTTACCCTCTCGAACTCTTCGAACAGTTCTCTCTCCTCTTTTTGCTCGAAAAGTGAAGTATTCACCGATGCATTTTCCAAAGAAACACCCATATCCCTGGATATGTTTGCCACTCTCTTGAATGTCTTGAACAGCTCCCTGGCATCGTCTCGAGAGACTATCTTTTCGAGAGAGAGTACCTTTTTGCCGATCTCGTTGATATCCTTCTCGCCCGAGGCCAGCACAGAACTGATAACCGAAGGATTGACATCCATCGATTTGTAGAGTCTTTCCATGATAAAGGACTCCAGAGAATCGGTATCGAAAGCTCTATATAGATCTTTTACGAGATCTACAATCATCGTTACATCAAAACTCAGATCATACTCTACAACCATTCGTATGATACCGTTGACAGCTCTTCTGAGCGCGAAAGGGTCACGAGAACCGGTCGGTATCTGCCCTACACTGAAAAGACCCAGCAGAGTATCCAGCTTGATGGCTATGGCGAGCACACTGGAAAATATCGTCGACGGCAGCTCGGCTCCATCGCCAAGCGGACGGTACTGCTCCCTGATCGCTCTGGCGACGAGGGGATCCTCTCCCAGAGCGGCGGCGTAGTATGAGCCCATGATACCCTGGAGTTCTGTAAATTCGTAAACCATCTCACTCAAAAGATCGGCTTTCGCCAAAGTGACGGCACGATCCATCAGATGCTCTATCCTCATAGCATCCAACCCTGTTTCGTGCTCCAGTTCGTCCATATATATCCCGCTGAGTCTTAACGCGATATTGCGTTCTCTGTCCACTTTGTCCTTGAGCGTTCCCAAACCATCTATGAACTGGATATTCTCCAGTCCCTCGATACTCAAACCTTTTTTAAGATCGTTTCGATAAAAGAACAGAGCGTCTGCCAGACGGGGCCTCAAAACGCGTTCGTTCCCGGCTCTGATAATCTCGTAATTGTCCGTAGCGGCGTTACCTACAAATACGAAACGGTTGCTGAGGCCATCGTCGGAATAGACTGGGAAGTAGCGCTGATGCTCTTTCATCGATGTGACGATCACCTCTGGAGGAAGCTCCAGAAAGTGCTCGTCGAAACTCCCAACCACCGCCCTGGGATACTCCGTGATCGCAACCACCTCATCCAGCAGCTCCGCGTCCCTGTCGATGCGCAACCCATCACTCCTTTCGATCTCGTCGAAATCTGACAGGATCATAGTTCTGCGCCTGTTCTGGTCCAGGATCACACTGCCTTTTTCCAGTATGGATTCAAAATCGGCTATCTTTTCGACACGAACGGCTTCGAACGATACCGCCCTGTGAATATATGTGGTATCGGAAGATTCCACTCCAAAAACCGAGCCGTCTATTACATCGTCTCCCAGCCTTATCTGGAGCCATCTCACGGGTCGGATAAACTCATCTGCGCGACTCCCCCATCTCATCGTTTTTCCAAACGGTATGGATTCTATCCACTCCTTCACCATCTCCGGAAGCAGCTTCGAAGTCTCCTGTCCCTCTATCTTTCTCTCATAATAGAGTATCTCTCTATTTCCTTTTTTTCTATGCTGAAGCTCTTCGAAATCGATACCGCACTTTTTCGCGAATCCGATACCGGCCGGAGTTGGACTCCCATCCTCTACAGCGATATCTACCGGCGGTCCGAAGAGCTCCTCTTTCGTATCCGGCTGTCTCAGAGGGATCGCATCGTGTCGCAAAACCAGTCTTCTTGGAGTGAACATGAAATTGAAGTCGCACTCCACATGCCTGGCAGAAAGTATCTTCCCCCAAGACTTTTGCATCTGCCCCAAAACTTTCATCAAAGGTTCTGCCGGCAACTCCTCTACACCGATTTCGATCAACAACGCCTGGGTCATATGAGTATATCCTGATTGATTTGAATAGATTATCGTGATTTTACCCTAAGCAAGTTAAGCAGACGATGAAAGAAGCGATACGCAGACGCTCATCTGGGGTGGTAGCAATGGAGATTTGACAAACCGATCAGGATTTGAGCAGATCCATTACACTTTTTTGGGGATCTTTGCCATGAAGCATCCTATGGACCTCTTTGGCTATAGGCAGATATACTCCCTCTATGGTCGAGATTTTATCAAGCGCTTCTGCGGTACCTACGCCTTCGGCCACCTCTCCAAGTTCCTTCAAGATAACCTCCAGAGGTTTTCCAGCGGCCAACCCCAGACCGACACGATAGTTTCTGGACAGTTTGCTGCTGGCTGTCAAGAAGAGATCACCGGCACCCCCCAAAGACAAAAAGGTGTCCTTTTTCGCCCCCATATGCTCACCCAGTCTGGCCATCTCCACGAGACCTCTCGATATAAGGGCTGCTCTGGCGTTGTTGCCCAGTTCGAGTCCGTCACATACTCCACCACCTATGGCAATAACATTTTTGTATGCCCCGCCTATCTCGGCGCCAACTACATCGTCGTCGGCATAACCTTTGATGAAATCCGGCAACATAGAGCAAAACTCTTCCGCCAGCTCCAGATTCTCAGAACTTATCACCAGTGCAGTGGGAAGCGATCTGATCACCTCCGCCGCGAATGAAGGACCGGATAGATACGCCAATCTTTCGGGCGGAAGAAATTCGGAAAAAATCTCATTGAGCAAAGAGCCGGTCTCTATCTCTATACCTTTGGCGGCTACGAGTATCTTCTGTCCACTGTCGATGAAGTTGGACTCCATCCACTTTCTAACGAACTGTGCTGGTATCGCCATCACTATATAATCGCACGACATCGCCTCCGCAATGGTAACATAAGCATCCATATCTCTCCTGCTCCTGGAGCTGATAACCATATCATTCTTCTGTGAAAAAGCGTGATACAGAGCCATACCCCACTTTCCAGCTCCCACTACAGAACATTTCAAGAT
>CAZYUW010000139.1:0-16397 GCA_964650685.1 uncultured Nitratifractor sp. | reverse complement strand
AGAGATGAAGCTGTAAAGCTCTTCTCGCTTTAGCAATAATATAGGCCAATAGCTCAGTTGGTAGAGCACTGGTCTCCAAAACCAGGTGTCGGGGGTTCGAGTCCCTCTTGGCCTGCCATGAGAAGGTAGATATGGAAAAGTTAGTCAGGTTTTTCAAAGAAGCGAGAACAGAGCTGGATAAAGTAATTTTTCCAACCAAAGTTCAAGTACGCCAGGCGTTTGTGGCCGTAGTTATGGTTGTTACGGTTATATCTATATTTTTGGCGCTCGTTGATATGATCATGTCGGCGATAGTGTCATCGACAATATAATCAAGGCTCAAAATGGCGCATCAATGGTACGCAATTCAGACTTATGCCGGAAGTGAAAGATCGGTCAAGAGGGCGATAGAGCAGATGGCTGCAGACTATGCTCTCCAGGACAGGATAGATAAGGTCGTTGTTCCCACCGAAGAGGTAATAGAGGTCAAAAACGGTCAGAAGAAAATAACCGAGCGTTCGCTCTATTCCGGATATGTCTTTGCGCATATCGATCTTGATACAGCTTTGTGGCACAAGATCCAGGCGCTTCCAAGAGTATCGAGGTTTATCGGTGACCAAAAGAGTCCTACACCCCTGAGTGAAGAGGACATAAAGCTGATACTCGAAAAAATGGAGAAAAAATCGGCACCGAGACCAAAAGTCGATTTTGAAACCGGAGAGATGGTGCGCATCATTGATGGGCCATTTGCGAATTTTACCGGAATGGTTGAAGAGTATGATCTGGATCACGGCAAACTGAAACTGAATGTTTCAATATTTGGTCGTAACACACCTGTAGAAATACTCTATACTCAAGTCGAAAAAATTATTTAATACTACTGGAAGGATAACGATAATGGCAAAGAAAGTAGCAGAGAAATTCAAACTGATGATTCCTGCGGGCCAGGCCAACCCCTCACCACCGGTAGGACCCGCTCTGGGTCAGCGTGGTGTGAATATCATGGAGTTTTGTAAAGCTTTCAATGAAAAAACCAAGGATAAAAGCGGCTTCAAGATACCTGTCGAGATAACGGTCTATTCCGACAGGAGCTTTACATTCGAAACAAAACAGCCGCCTGCGAGCGATCTTATCATGAAAGAGGCCGGCATCAAAAAGGGAAGCGATAATCCGCTTTTGAACAAAGTGGCCAAAATCACCAAAGAACAGCTTTATAAGATAGTGGATCTGAAGATAGAGGATCTCAACACCAGCGATCGTGACGAAGCGGCAAAAATTATAGCCGGTTCATGTAGAAGTATGGGTGTGGAGATAGAGGATTGATCTTTTTACCACTTAGATCTAAAAGAGAGTGGGAGCATAATAAACGCGGAGAACTGAAATGGCAAAAAAGATAAGCAAAAGAAAACAGTCGCTCTTGGAAAAGATTGACAGAGAAAAAGACTACAGTATAGAGGAAGCGATAAAAACGGTCAAAGATCTGAAATCAGCAAAATTCGATGAGACTGTAGAGATCGCGTTGAATCTGAATGTGGATCCAAGACATGCTGACCAGATGATCAGAGGCTCTGTCGTGCTTCCGAACGGAACCGGCAAAAAAGTAAGAGTCGCGGTTTTCGCCAAAGGAGAAAAAGCCGATGAGGCGAAAGAGGCAGGCGCCGATCTGGTTGGAAGTGATGAGCTGATAGAGCAGATACAGGCTGGAAATATAGATTTTGATATCGTTATAGCCACTCCTGATATGATGGGGGTTCTTGGAAAAGTCGCGAGAATCCTTGGGCCGAAAGGTCTGATGCCGAATCCGAAAACCGGTACGGTTACAACTGATATTGCGCAGGCAGTCAAAAACGCCAAAGGTGGGCAGGTTAACTTTAGAGTTGATAAAAAAGGGAACATTCACGCTGGTATAGGCAAAGCGAGTTTTGATGAAAATCAGCTCAAAGAGAATCTTCTCACATTTATCGAAAAGATAAACAAAGCCAAGCCGGCAAGTGCCAAAGGCAGATATATCACCAACGCGGCAATATCTCTAACTATGAGCCCTTCATTGAGACTCAATACCGGTGAATTGATGGATATAAAATAGGATCGTTTCAATCGATCGTTTATCTTAGACTGAAGACAATAGGGGTTTATCTTAAACAACGGCTTTTAGTCATCCATGCCACAAGCGTGGAAGCCCTATCGGAGGTCTGAAAGGAGAAAAGATGACAAGAGCAGAGAAAGAGCAGCTCGTAGCCGATCTGAGCGATGCTTTCAAAGCGTCTAATGCCGTGATAGTGTGTGACTACAAAGGCATGACATGTCATGAGCTGGAGCAGATCAGACAAATGGCTTCAGCGAATGATGCTTATGTCAGAGTAGTCAAAAACACACTGGCGTCGCTGGCTTTGGCCAATGCGGGAGTGGACGGTCTTGAACTCAGAGACACTAACCTGTTGATCTGGGGTGAAGATCAGATATCTACCTGCAAAACGGCCGATAAAGCGGCTTCGGAATTCAAAGACAAATTCCGTATCAAGGCAGGCGCGCTTGAAGGCAAAGCTGTCGAACTGGCAACGATAACGGCAATGTCCAAATTGCCGAGTCGTGACGAACTTATCGGTATGCTTCTTAATGTCTGGATGGCTCCGGTTCGCAACTTTACGATCGGACTGGACGCGCTGAGACAGAAACGCGAAGAAGAGGCATGATAATAGCGGAAATTGGCATGAAAAGCACCACTTTTCGTCCCAAACAAAATAATAAAAATGTTAAAAAGGATAAGATATGGCAATAAGTAAAGAAGATGTACTTGAATATATCTCCAACTTGACTGTTCTTGAGCTCAGCGAGCTTGTAAAAGAGTTCGAAGAGAAATTCGGTGTCTCCGCGCAGGCGACTGTAGTGGCCGCGGCAGGCGGCGGAGATGCTGGAGCTGCCGCCGAAGAGCAGAGCGAATTCGATGTTGTGTTGACATCCGCAGGCGCCAAAAAGATCAATGTAATCAAGGTAGTCAGGGCTGTTACGGGTCTCGGACTCAAAGAGGCAAAAGCCGCGGTCGAAGAGACTCCTACGACGATCAAAGAGGGTGTCTCCAAAGAGGAAGCGGAAGATCTCAAAAAGCAGTTCGAAGAGGCTGGTGCTACTGTCGAACTCAAATAAAACATTCATTCGGACGCTTTTGTGTCCGAATATTCTCTTCCAGCGGATACATGGAAAGTCTATATTTGTAGATTTTCTCTGTATCTTAAGATAGCTATAGAATATATATATTAACCACTTGAAAAGAAAATTTAAGGTCGGCCAATGTTAAACTCACTCCACTCAGGTAACAGATTACGCGTAGATTTTTCAAAAACCCCAAGACAGATCGAAATCCCCCCACTCCTGCAACTACAGCAGGAGAGTTATGAAAACTTTTTGATGCTGGATGCGAAAGATAGAAGAAACAGTATCATAGAAAGGGTTTTTAGATCCGCATTCCCTATAAACGATCAGCAAAACAGAATAACCCTGGAGTATAAGGGAAGTGAAATCATCAAGCCTAAATACTCGATTCGTGAGTGTATGGACAGGGGCTTGACATATGCCGTTTCATTAAAGCTGAATATAGCTTTGACTATTTGGAACAGGGATGAGAAGACGGGAGAAAGACTCGACAAAAAAGAGATAAAAGAACAATCCGTATATGTGCGTGATATTCCATTGATGACGGACAGAACATCTTTTATCGTCAATGGTGTAGAACGAGTCATTGTCAATCAGTTGCATAGATCTCCAGGTGTTATTTTCAAAGAGACAGAAGCGACGACTGTAGCCAACAAATTGATATATTCCGCTCAAATCATACCAGACAGAGGAAGCTGGCTATATTTCGAATACGACGCCAAAGATATTCTCTATGCTCGTATAAACAAGCGCAGAAAAATTCCTGTCACGATACTCTTCAGAGCTCTTGATTACACCAAAGAGGATATTATAAAACTTTTTTATCCGGTAAAAGAGGTCTATATCAAAGAGAATGGATTTTTTGTCAAGTTCGATCCCGATGATTTTACCGGTAGAGCCGAATACGATGTAAAAGATATAGATGGTAATGTGATAGTGGCATCCGGCAAAAGACTCACCAGAAAAAAAGCTCTTAAACTCATGGAAGAGGGTCTGGAGTGGGTGGAGTATCCGATCGAGGTACTTACCGAACGCTATTTTGCCAAACCTATCGTGGACCAGGAGAGTGGCGAGGTTATATATGATGTTATTACACAGGTAGATGAAAACAAAATCAAAAAAATTCTGGATACAGGCATAGACTCGTTCACAATTGCGGATGATCTGGCTGAAGGGGTTGATTCTTCTATAATCAAATCTTTTGTGGCCGATACCGAGAGTCTGAAACTATTGAAGCAGACAGAGGATACCGAAGATGAAAATCTGCTGGCCGCTATTCGTATCTACAAAGTGATGAGACCAGGAGAGCCTGTGACCGCGGAGAATGCCAAAGAGTTTCTTAGGCAGCTCTTTTTCGAACCGGAGAGATACGATCTGACAAAAGTCGGGCGAATGAAGATGAATCAGAAGCTCGGTCAGGATGTGCCCGAATATGTAACCGTATTGACGAAAGAGGATATCATAAATACGGTCAAGTATCTCATCAAAGTAAAAAAGGGAGAAGGACACATAGATGACCGTGATCATCTTGGCAATAGAAGGATAAGAGCGATAGGCGAACTTCTGGGTAACGAACTCCATAGTGGTCTGATGAAAATGCAAAAGGCCATCAAGGACAAGATGACCACTATCAGCGGATCTTTGGATGATATAATGCCGCATGATCTCGTTAACTCCAAAATGATCACAAATACGATTTTGGAGTTCTTTTCCAGTGGTCAGCTTTCGCAGTTCATGGATCAAACAAATCCACTTTCGGAGATTACCCACAAACGCAGACTTTCCGCGTTGGGCGAAGGAGGTCTCGTCAAAGAGAGAGCGGGTTTTGAGGTGAGAGATGTGCATCCGACTCACTACGGAAGGATTTGCCCGATAGAGACGCCGGAGGGACAGAATATCGGGCTGATAAACACTCTTGCGACATATGCCAAAGTGAACGACCTCGGATTTATAGAAGCGCCCTACAAGGTTGTAAAAGACAGAAAAGTAACTGACGAGATAGTATATATAACCGCTACACAGGAAGAGAACAAAGTTATCGCTCCCGCATCGACCAAAGTGGATGAGAACGGCTATATCGTCGAAGATCTCATAGAGACCAGATTGAATGGAAATATAGGTCTCAACGAAGCGGAGAAAGTGGATTTGATAGATGTTGCGCCATTGATGGTAAGTGGAGCTACCGCCGCATTGATTCCATTTCTGGAGCATGACGATGCCAACCGGGCTCTGATGGGATCAAACATGCAGAGACAGGCGGTTCCTCTATTGAAAACGGAAGCGCCCATTGTGGGTACGGGCATGGAGTCGATAGTCAGTCGTGACGCGTGGGAGGCTGTAAAAGCACGCAGATCCGGTATCGTGGAAAAGGTTGATGCCAAAAGTATATATATCAAAGGAGAGAACGAAAACGGTATATATATAGATCACTACATTCTGGAAAAAAACATGAGAACAAACCAGAATACCGCTTTTACCCAGACACCCGTAGTGCAGGTTGGGGACCGAATCGAAAAAGGAAGCGTAATAGCCGATGGTCCAAATATGGATGGAGGCGAACTGGCCATAGGAAAAAATGTACTCGTTGCATTCATGCCGTGGAATGGATATAACTACGAGGACGCAATCATACTTTCCGAAAAACTCATCAGAGAAGACACATTCACTTCTTTGCACATATATGAAAAAGAGATAGAGGCCAGAGAACTGAAGCACGGTACGGAAGAGATAACAAGAGACATTCCCAATGTCAGAGAGGAGGAGTTGATCCATCTGGACGAGAGCGGAATCGTCAAAATAGGCACCTATGTCAAGGCTGGCATGATACTCGTTGGTAAGGTTTCTCCCAAAGGAGAGGTGAGGCCGACTCCGGAAGAGAGGTTGCTCAGGGCCATATTTGGAGACAAGGCGGGACATGTCGTAAATAAATCACTGTATTGTCCCGCCTCCATGGAAGGGGTTGTTGTCGATATCAAAATATTTACCAAAAAAGGTTACGATAAAGATATACGCGCGATAAGAGCATATGAAGAAGAAAGATCCAGACTCGACAGAGATCATCATGATCAGCTGCTTATGATAGACAAAGAAGAGATACTGAGAATCACTTCATTTCTTTCCAGGCAGGAGTTGGCAGAGGATGTCAGTGTAGGCGAGAAGGTATATAGCGCAGGAACTAAAATACCTGTCGACGAGATAAGATCCATCAACAGATTCGCGCTTAGGAGTGTAGTGGCCGGATATGCTCCCGAAGTGCAAAAAGAGTACGAGTCGATGAAAAATCACTTTCTGAAGCAGAAAAAGGAGCTGAAGGCCGAACATGAAGAGAAGCTCCAAATGCTGGAAAAAGACGATATCCTTCCAAGCGGAGTGACCAAACTCGTCAAAGTGTATATCGCCACCAAGAGAAAAGTCAAGGTAGGGGACAAAATGGCGGGTCGTCATGGAAACAAGGGTATCGTTTCAAATATAGTTCCCGAGATGGATATGCCGTATATGGATAATGGCAGATCTGTCGATCTGATTCTCAATCCCCTCGGAGTACCTTCCCGTATGAATATTGGGCAGATTCTGGAGGTGCATCTGGGATTAATAGGTAAAAAACTTGGAGAGCAGATTCAGGAGATATACGAGAGCAGACAAAAGGATTTTATCGACAAGCTAAGAGGTAAAATGAAAGAGATTGCCGATGTTGCGAAGTTGATGAAAGCCAAAAACGAACTGGAAAATATGAGCGATGAAGAGCTGCTCAAACATGCAAGAGACTGGAGTAGAGGTATAAAATTTGCTGTTCCCGCATTCGAATCACCCGCACAGGAGGAGTTCGCCAAACTGTTCGAGTTGGCCAAAATGGACCCGGACGGAAAAACCGTTTTGTATGACGGCAAGACAGGGGAGAGGATTTTGGAGAGAGTGAATGTGGGGTATATGTACATGCTGAAACTCCATCACCTGGTTGATGAAAAAGTTCATGCCAGAAGTACTGGCCCATATTCTCTGGTTACACAGCAGCCCGTTGGTGGAAAGGCACTGTTTGGAGGACAGAGATTTGGTGAGATGGAAGTGTGGGCGCTGGAAGCGTACGGAGCATCGCATACACTCAAAGAGATGCTGACAATCAAATCTGACGATGTCGAAGGAAGAGCAAGAGCATACAGAGCCATTACGAGAGGAGAGAGTGTTCCCGAATCCGGCATACCCGAAACAATGTTCGTATTGACAAAAGAGCTGCAGGCGCTGGGTATGGATGTGGAACTGTACGAGAAAAAGAAAGAAGAGGTCGAGTATGAGTAAGCAACTGGAGAATCTGGTACCTATAGATATAAATAACGAGGGGCGACCGAAAGATATAGAGGCCCTTCAGCTGCGTGTTGCGAGTCCTGAAAAGATATTGTCATGGAGCTATGGCGAAGTAAAAAAACCCGAAACGATTAACTACAGGACTATGAAACCTGAAAGAGATGGACTTTTTTGCGCGAAAATTTTCGGCCCTATACGAGATTATGAGTGTCTGTGCGGCAAATACAAAAAAATGCGCTATAAAGGCGTTGTGTGCGAGAAGTGTGGTGTCGAAGTGACGAGTTCCAAAGTAAGAAGAGACAGAATGGGCCACATCGAACTTGTCGTACCCGTAGCGCATATCTGGTATGTCAGTTCTTTGCCATCCAGAATAGGAACACTGCTTGGTGTAAAGATGAAAGATCTCGAGAGAGTTTTATACTATGAAGCATATATCGTTAAAGAACCAGGCAAAGCCAGTTACGACAGTGACGGTGAAAACCCCGTACGAAAATACGATGTGCTGAATGAAGAGCAGTATCAGCAGATCAGAAAATATTTTGGCGACAGCGGGTTCGATGCGAGAATGGGTGGAGAGGTTGTAAAGGAGCTGCTCGAAGAGCTTGATCTTGTAGATATGCTGGCGAGCCTCAAAGAGGAGATAAACTCTACGAAATCCGAAGCCAAAAGAAAAACTATCATCAAAAGACTCAAGGTAATAGAGGCTTTTTTGAATTCAGGAAACAGGCCCGAATGGATGATGTTGACCCATCTGCCGGTACTTCCACCAGACTTAAGGCCCCTTGTCAGTCTTGACGGCGGAAAGTTTGCGGTTTCAGATGTCAACGATCTATATAGAAGGGTTATAAATAGAAATCAGAGACTCAAGCGTCTCGTGGAGCTCGATGCGCCTGAAATAATCGTTAGAAATGAAAAGAGAATGTTGCAAGAAGCCGTGGACGCTCTTTTTGACAATGGCAGACGCGGCAATGCTGTAAAAGGTGCCAATAAGCGTCCGCTTAAATCTCTAAGTGAAATTATCAAAGGCAAGCAGGGGCGATTCAGACAGAATCTGCTTGGGAAAAGGGTGGATTTTTCCGGACGATCTGTAATTGTCGTCGGTCCCGATCTCAGAATGGATCAATGCGGATTGCCGAAAAAAATGGCTCTTGAACTCTTCAAGCCTCACTTGATGGCCAAATTGGAAGAGAAAGGGTATGCAACCACATTGAAGCAGGCGAAAAAGATGATCGAACTGCGCACTAACGAAGTTTGGGAATGCCTGGAAGAGGTTGTAGAAAGCTATCCCGTACTTTTGAACAGAGCGCCCACCCTGCACAAACTGTCCATTCAGGCATTCCATCCCAGATTGATAGAAGGTAAAGCGATACAGTTGCACCCACTCGTTTGTGCTGCGTTTAACGCTGACTTCGACGGAGATCAGATGGCAGTGCATGTGCCGTTGAGTGATGAAGCAATCGCGGAAGCGAAAATATTGATGCTCAGCTCCATGAATATTCTTCTTCCCGCTTCCGGCAAAGCTATAGCCGTACCGTCACAGGATATGATACTGGGACTCTACTATCTTTCGCTGGAAAAATCCGAAGTCAAAGGCGAACATAAACTTTTTGCCAACATCGATGAAGTGCTTATATCCTACGAGCAGATGACTCTCGATCTAAACGCGAGAATTCGAACAGTTGTACAAAACAATATAATAACCACTACGGTCGGTCGTCTGATACTTAAATCGATAATACCTGATTATGTACCCGAAACACTTTGGAATAGGGTTATGAAGAAAAAAGATATCGCCAATCTGGTCGATTATATATACAAGCACAGCGGCATATCCTATACTGCCGAGTTTTTGGACAATCTAAAAAATATGGGATTTGAATATGCCACAAAGATTGGGGTGTCCATATCGATAGACGATATAAAAACACCGGATGAGAAAGAAAAGATTATTTCCGAAGCCAAAAGCAAAGTGTATGAGATTCAGAAACAGTTTGCAGCTGGTCTCGTTACCGAGCAGGAGCGTTACAACAAAATCATCGATATCTGGACGGATGCGAACAGCGCGATATCGGAAGAGCTGATGACTCTCATACAAAACGACAAAAGCGGTTTCAATTCCGTTTATATGATGGCTGATTCAGGAGCCAGAGGAAGTGCCGCGCAGATCAGACAGCTCTCCGGCATGAGGGGACTTATGGCAAAGTCCGACGGATCCATCATCGAGACACCAATTACCTCCAGTTTTCGTGAGGGTCTCAATGTGCTCGAGTACTTCATCTCCACGCATGGTGCCAGAAAAGGTTTGGCGGATACGGCACTGAAAACAGCAAATGCCGGTTATTTGACCAGAAAACTCATAGATGTAGCGCAAAATGTCAAGGTAAGTATAGAGGATTGCGGTACGCACGAGGGCGTGGAGGTTTCCGATATTCTCGTTGGAAACGAGTTGATAGAGTCACTCTCGGAGAGAGTTTATGGCAGAATCGTAGCAAAAGATGTTATAGACCCCGTCACAAACGAAGTTCTTTTGAGCGAAGGTCAGATGGTCGGAGAAGAAGAAGCCAGGCTGATAAAAGAAGCAGGAGTAAGATCAGTAGTGATGAGAGCCCCCGCCACATGTAAAGCCGAAAAGGGTATATGCGCGAAATGTTACGGACTAAATATGGCGGAAAACCGTCTCGTCAAACCCGGAGAAGCGGTGGGGGTTATTGCCGCACAATCTATAGGGGAGCCAGGTACTCAGTTGACACTTCGGACATTCCATACTGGTGGTACCGCTACAGCAGGCAAAGAGGAGAGACAAGTGCTTGCACGCAAAGAAGGGTTTGTCAGATATTATAATTTATCCGTATACAAAAACAGGGAAAACAAACTGATAGTATCCAACAGAAGAAATGCCGGAATATTGCTTGTCGAGCCAAAGATCAAAGCACCTTTTGGTGGTACTCTAACTATCCAGAGTACTCACGAAGAGGTTATTTTGCATCTCAAAGGCAAAAAAAAGGAAAAGAAGTACAATTTTAGAAAGAGTGATGTAGCCAGACCCAACGAACTTGCCGGAGTAGGTGGTAAAATAGAGGGTAAAATATATCTGCCGTTCGAATCCGCCGCTGAAGTCAAATCGGGAGAATCCATCGCCGAGGTGATCAAAGAGGGTTGGAGTGTACCTAATCATATTCCATTTGCCAGTGAGCTTAAAGTCGAGAATGGAGCTCCCGTAACACAAACCGTCAAGGCCGACGCGAAGGGTCATATACACTATTTTCTCCTTGAAGGTGACTATCTGGAGCCCACGGATTCTATAAAAAAAGGTGAACCCGTAGAGGAAAAAGGACTTTTTGCCGTAATCGTGGATGAGAGCAACAGGGAGGCTGCCAGACACTATATTTCGCGAGGTTCCATCATACAGATATCGGCCGGAGATAAAGTTGAAAGAGGTGATGTTATCTCTTCTGCCAAAGAGCATACCCAGATAATAATTGCGGAGTGGGATCCATTCTCTGAGCCGGTTATAGCGGAACAACCCGGAAAAGTTCATTTTGAAGATATTATTCCGGGTACTACGGTTTCGGAGCAGTTCGACGAAATAACGGGAGATATGAGGCTCGAACTCAATGAGTATATACCATCGCACTACAAGCCGGCAATTACACTGGCTACCGAGAATGGTGACCTGTTGAGGTATCAGCTTGACCCAAAAACCATACTCTTTGTACAAAACGGAGAGATGGTGAGCACGGCGGATGTTTTGGCCAAAAAACCCAAAGCGGCTATTAAGTCGAAAGATATAACCGGAGGTCTTCCAAGGGTGTCCGAGCTATTCGAAGCGAGGCGACCGAAAAATATAGCCTTGATTGCCAAGATTGACGGTGTCATCACATTTGGTAAACCCCTAAGAGGGAAAGAGAGAATAATCATAGAGGGTGAAACCGGCCAGATATCGGAGTATCTGGTTGAAAAAGGCAAGATGATACTGGTACATCCGGGAGAGTTTGTACATGCCGGAGAAAAACTGACCGAAGGGATTGTATCGAGTCACGATATTCTGGATGCCCTGGGAGAAAAAGCTCTCTATGGGTATATAGTATCCGAAGTTCAGCAGGTCTACAGAAGACAGGGTGTAAACATATCTGACAAGCATATAGAGATTATTGTTTCTCAGATGATGAGACAGGTCAAGATCATAGAAAGCGGGGATACAAAATTTATTGAAGGAGACATAGTATCCAAACGCCGTTTTACTGAAGAAAACAACAGAATAACTTCGCTTGGAGGAGAACCCTCCATAGCCGAGCCTATGCTCGTGGGTATCACCCGCGCGGCTGTCGGCGCTGACAGTATCATCTCCGCGGCTTCGTTTCAGGATACAACCAAAGTTCTTACATCCGCATCTATAGCAGGTACAGTGGATATGCTGGAAGATCTCAAGGAGAATGTCGTCATAGGTCGTCTCATACCTGTAGGCACCGGTATGATAGAGCTTGATGAATTGAAATTCGAAAGCGAAATGGAGGGCTAATTCCATCCCCCCATTTCTTTCTTTTTATTCTATTATCGCCTATTGATTAAATCTGCTTTCAAAATAACCAATCATAATCAATCAATGAAAATTAAGTTTTTTTGGATATAATAACTGCCTATTTTTCTGGATTCGAAACTCTCAGGAAAAGTATAAAAATATCAAAGAAAGGAAAGAGATTGCCAACCATCAATCAGTTGATTCGCAAAGAGCGAAAAAAGGTCATCAAGAAGTCTAAATCGCCGGCACTTGTCAATTGCCCACAAAGAAGAGGAGTGTGTACGAGAGTGTATACCACCACACCCAAAAAGCCAAATTCAGCTTTGAGGAAAGTCGCCAAAGTCAGGCTTACAAGTGGTTTTGAGGTCATTTCTTATATTGGCGGAGAGGGGCACAATCTTCAGGAGCACTCTATCGTACTCGTAAGAGGAGGAAGGGTAAAAGACCTGCCAGGTGTGAAATATCACATCGTCAGAGGAGCACTGGATACTTCCGGTGTTGCGAATCGGACGGTAGCCAGATCCAAATACGGTACCAAGCGTCCAAAATCCTGATAGAAAATAGCGTATTACTATATACAGGGAGCCAGGTCTCGTTGTGGAACCTTCGTGAACGGGACTTGAGTAAATCAAAGAAAGATTGAAGAGAGGAAAAAAATGAGAAGAAGAAGAGCACCACAAAGACCGGTACTACCGGATCCTGTACACGGAAGTAAGGTTTTGACGAAATTTATCAATGCGATAATGCTTGACGGCAAAAAGAGTATCGCCCAGAAGATTATGTATGGAGCGCTTGAGAGAATCGAATCCAAAACAGGCGAGAAAGGCATAGAGGTATTCAATAAAGCCATGGAGAATGTAAGACCGGTTATGGAGGTCAAAAGCAGACGCGTGGGTGGAGCGACATATCAGGTTCCAGTCGAAGTCAGACCTGTTCGTCAACAATCTCTGGCTATTAGATGGCTTGTGGAGGCCGCCAGAAAGCGTAATGAGAGAACGATGATGGAGAGATTGGCCAACGAGCTGATCGACGCCGCATCGGAGAAAGGCGCGGCATTCAAGAAAAAAGAGGATACATACAAAATGGCGGAAGCCAACAAAGCATTCGCACATTATAGATGGTAAGGAAGTAAATTATGGCCAGATCACACCCTTTGGACAAAGTGAGAAATATAGGAATTGCGGCCCATATCGATGCGGGTAAAACTACGACAACCGAGAGAATACTTTTCTATACCGGGGTTTCCCATAAGATAGGGGAGGTACACGACGGCGCGGCTACAATGGACTGGATGGAGCAGGAGCAGGAGAGAGGGATTACTATCACCTCCGCCGCGACAACTTGCGAATGGAACGGCCACCAGATCAATATAATCGACACTCCCGGGCATGTCGATTTTACCATCGAAGTTGAGAGATCCATGAGAGTTCTCGATGGTGCCGTTGCCGTATTCTGCTCAGTTGGTGGAGTTCAGCCTCAGTCTGAGACAGTTTGGAGGCAGGCCAACAAATATCATGTACCCAGAATGGTTTTCGTCAACAAGATGGACAGGACAGGTGCCGATTTTTATGAAGTTGAAAGACAGATCAGAGAGAGACTTAGTGCCAACCCTGTTCCTATCCAGCTGCCTATTGGTGCGGAAGATGATTTTCGTGGTGTGGTAGATCTGGTAGAGATGAAAGCTGTCATATGGGATGATGATCAGACTCTGATGGGGCAGAAGTACGAAATCGTTGATATTCCCGAAGATCTGATAGAAAAAGCCGAAGAGTACAGAGAGAAGATGATAGAGGCCGTAGCCGAGACAAGCGATGAACTTCTTGACAAATATATGGAGGGCGAAGAGCTCAGCAAAGAAGAGATCAAAGCCGGTATCAAGAAAGGCTGTATAGATTTGTCGATAGTACCAATGACATGCGGTACGGCGTTTAAAAACAAGGGTGTTCAGACCCTGCTGGATGCTGTTGTGGACTATATGCCCGCTCCGACAGAAGTTCCTGCGATCAGAGGAGAATATGAAGATGGCAGTGAAGTTTTCGTTGAGTCTACAGACGACGGAGCGTTTGCCGCGCTGGCATTCAAGATCATGACCGATCCATTTGTCGGACAGCTGACTTTCGTCCGTGTTTATAGAGGAATACTCAATAGCGGCTCCTATGTTTACAATACAACAAAAGGCAAAAAAGAGAGAATAGGTCGGCTTCTTAAAATGCACTCCAACAAACGAGAGGAGATCAATGAGCTGCATGCCGGAGAGATTGGTGCGGTAGTCGGATTGAAATATACGCTTACCGGCGATACTCTCGCAGACGAGAAGGATAAGGTGATTCTCGAAAAAATGGAATTCCCCGATCCTGTAATATCTGTAGCGGTTGAGCCAAAAACCAAAGCGGATCAGGAAAAGATGGGTATAGCTCTCCAGAAGCTTGCCCAGGAGGATCCGTCCTTCCGTGTCTCCACTGACGAAGAGTCCGGGCAGACGATCATCTCCGGAATGGGAGAACTTCATCTTGAAATCATTGTCGACAGAATGATGAGAGAGTTCAAGGTGGAAGCGGAGGTTGGGGCGCCGCAGGTCGCTTATAGAGAAACCATAAGAACGCCTGTCGATCAGGAGTATAAATACGCGAAACAGTCTGGTGGACGCGGTCAATATGGTCATGTATTCCTGAAAATAGAGCCTCAGGAGCAGGGCTCAGGCTATGAGTTCGTCGACGAGATCAAAGGCGGCGTGATACCAAAAGAGTATATTCCGGCAGTAGACAAAGGTATTCAGGAGGCTATGCAGCGTGGTATCCAGGCAGGTTACCCCGTGGAAGATGTAAAGGTAACTCTATATGATGGTAGTTTTCATGAGGTCGACTCTTCTGAGATGGCTTTCAAACTGGCTGGCTCCATGGGATTCAGAGAGGGGGCGAAAAAGGCCAATCCTGTTATACTCGAGCCCATGATGAAGGTAGAAGTGGAAGTTCCCGAGGAGTATATGGGTGATGTGATAGGAGATATTTCGAAACGCAGAGGTCAGGTCAATGGAATGGGTGACAGGGCAGGCAACAAAATCGTGGATGCTTTCGTGCCATTAGCCGAAATGTTCGGATACTCTACGGATTTGCGCTCTATGACTCAGGGCAGGGCTACATATGCGATGGAGTTCGATCACTACGAAGAGGTTCCCGCTGGTGTCGCGAAAGAGATCATAGAGAAAAGAAACGGTTAATTATATATCATAATTATCATAATCCCTGGCGGCGTTCTTGCGCCGCAAAATATTGATTCATCCTGCATAGCTACATAAAAAACAAAACGATATAATAACTCAATCCATCTTTTTTAAGGTTGTTTCATGAGATTGGACGACGAGTTAGAGAGTAAAAATGTAGAAGATTTGCGCAAAAGCGGTATGAGTGGCAGAATGGGCAGGAAGATCCCTTCGGCCAGAATGCTCGTGGCTGCCTGGCCCCTGATTAGAAGTCTGGTTCGCACAAAGACAGGCATGGCGTTGCTGACTATAGGCGTAATGTTGTATTTCTTTGGAGGAGGTATTTTCAGAGTCGAAAAAAGCGCGCCATCGATATCCTCTTCCGTAGATAATGAAAAAGAGGCGGTTTTCGTCAAGAAGGTACTCAGAAGTACAGAAAAGGTGTGGAGCGAGATTTTTGGTAACTACACTCCGCCTGTACTGGTGTTGTATAGAGGATATGTCAGAAGCGGATGTGGTTTTGCCCAGGCTCAATCCGGACCCTTTTATTGCTCCAGAGACAGAAAAATATATCTCGATCTGGGTTTTTATGACGAGCTGAAAAATAGATACAGTTCTCCCGGAGATTTCGCTCAAGCGTATGTATTGGCTCACGAAGTAGGGCACCACATCCAGAATTTGACCGGTATTTTGGGCAAAGTCCACCATTTGCAGCAGCAGGCGATATCATCCGGCAGAAAAAAGATAGCGAACAAACTTCAGATTCCTGTGGAGCTGCAGGCGGACTGTTATGCCGGAGTATGGGCTCACTATGTCAGAAGCAGACTTGAAAAAGGAGATATCGAGGAGGCTCTCAATGCCGCGTCACAGATAGGAGACGATACTCTTCAGAAAAAGAGTCAAGGCTTTGTCGTTCCAGACAGTTTTACGCATGGCACATCCAGGGATCGTATGGAGTGGTTTTATAGAGGATACAGAAGTGGAGATATCAAAAGCTGCGATACATATTCGAAGTTAAAGATGTCATATTTGTAGACTTTCTATTCGTTTATCAACTCTTTGATCAGTTTGGCGGATTTCGATATTCTATTGATTTTTTGTGATAGAGACATATTGTCATCCAGCAGGATCTGCACAAACGCCGAACCCACAATAACTCCATCGACGCCTTTGGCTTTTTCTTTCGCGGTTTTTTCATTGACTCCAAAGCCAACATAAACAGGAGTATCTGAAAATTCTTTTATATTTTTT
>CAZYUW010000138.1:0-4025 GCA_964650685.1 uncultured Nitratifractor sp. | reverse complement strand
TATATTGTTTTATTTTTGTCAAAATATCCATGACTGTCGTTTTTTTGCCCGTTCCAATATTTACAACCTGGTTGTTGTATCTACTGTCAAATGCTGATTTAACAGTAATATCCACTACATCATCGATATAAATCAAATCCCTGAATCTTTCCGTGGATCCCTTGACCAACACTTTGTCGAATCTATTATCTAGAAATTGCGTCAAATATATGCTTACCATTCCCTGTTTGAGATTGTCGAGGTTTTGACCCTCTCCATATACATTGAAATATCTCAACGAAACAAAATCGATTCCAAATTGTTTTGAAAAAATATCCATATATTTTTCGCTTGCCAACTTTCCAACCGCATAAAAAGATTTGGGATTCGTGCTATCTGTTTCGCCAAACTGCTCTTTTCCGGATTGCTCGCCATATACAGACATTGTGGAAGCATAAATAAATTTGCGACAACCGGTCTTTCGTGAGTACTGCAACAATTTAAGTGTCGATAGTGTATTTGTGCTCAAATCATATTCAGGATTCTCGAAACTTATTTCTCCAGAGCTTTGCCCGCCGATATGAAAAATAGCATCGAACTTTTCACTATTCAATTGATCAATAGTTCCATCTTTGCTGAAATCTCCATTTATAAATACGGCTTCACCCGGAACATTATCGAGATGCCCTGTACTTAAATTGTCTATGATATAGACAATATGATCTTTTGCGATGAGGGCCTTCGCAATTTTTGACCCAATAAAACCCGCCCCTCCAGTTACAAGATATGTCGCCACCTATTTCCTCTTTCTAATCATTTTTGCCGGAACGCCACCCATTATAGAATACGGTTCTACATCTTTAGTTACAACTGAACCAGCTCCTATGATTGAACCTTTCCCGATTCGTGTATTAGGAGTAATAACACAATTCGATGCTATCCATACATCATCCTCTATAATTATCTCTCCATAGACATGACCTTGTTGCTGAAAAGGGATATCAGGATTATCAAAACTGTGATTAGACGCTCTCAATACACAGTTAGGCCCAATAGAACAGTTTTTACCTATAACTATTTTTCCATGCGATGCCCCTAATATAGAATTGGTATTCATCGAAAAATCATCCCCAATAGAAATATACCCATCATCATTGGCATACAAATAACTGTTTTTCATGATATTTAAATTTTTTCCAACTTCGATATTTTTATAACAAAGTATAGTGACACCTGTATCTATATAGAATATTCCATTGCTCCTCCTGAACAATTTCCTATAAACGAGATATCTTATTCTTTTACCGATCACTAACGGGATCCAGCCAAATAGCACCTGAATAAATTGTTCTAAAATATTCATCTTGTCAAACTTTATTTCTTTACCATAAATGCCTGACCGGATGACAATGCGAGAAAGAAATCGTCTTTCCCTTCCATGAATTCATCTACAGCTTTCTTAGCTCCGGGAAAATAAGTAAAACCATAGTCATCAAATACGATTATACCTCCTTTTACCATTCTTTCATAAAAAAATCTGAAAGAGTCAAGAATAGGCTGATACATATCCACATCTATATGAACAAATGAAAAGTTCTTGTCTTTTACCTCATCAAATCTCTCAGGAATCCAACCTTTTTTATATTCGATAAATGAAAATTCTTTGAGATTGTTTCTTACGATATCTTCTCCGCAGGAAAATTCTTTTTTTCTCTGCTGCTGGTCCTTTATCCCGCCCAATGGAATATCTTCATCCTCAAAATCAGACAATCCTTCAAATGAATCAAAGATATAGAATGTGCCATCAAATTTCTGCTGCTGCAATCTATAAGCGGTTTGATATGCGGACAATCCTCTCCAACAGCCGCATTCCGCCACATCTCCATCAAGATTTTTTATTTTTTGCACCAGTTGGTTTAATGTGTAGTGCCGTTCTCTGCGAGATAGATTATCAGTGGATGTCATCTGGGTTTTCTGTTGCGCCAAATTATAGATATCCAAAAAATCTCTATCGATCTCAAAAAATTTGACCGGGACTTTTGGCCTTCTGGATATCTCTATGCCTAATTTCAAAAAGATTTTTTTTATAAAATATTTAACTCTATCTAACATTATAATCACCCACTAATTTGTCTTTTTTCATCATCTCGACAACTTTCTCCAGATCTTCCGGGGTATCGACAGCTTTTGTTCTAAACGCGGTCGGCACCATCTTGACTTTCATACCGTTCTCTATGATCCTCATCATATCGACCGACTCTACGATCTCCAGAGGCGTAGGCTCCATTTCGTTGTACTCCAACAAAAAATCCCTCCTGAACGGTATCACGCAGACCTGTTTCTTCATAGGCACATCGGATATCCCTTTTTTGCGGCTGGGTATAGGCTCTCTGCTGAAGTAGATGGCGTTGTTCCATCTGTCCATGACCACTTTCACTTCGTTGGGGTCCTCGAACTCCTCTACACTCTCCAGATCGGCCACCAGATTGGTTATGGTGATACTTTCGTCTTCGAGCATCGGCCTCACCGCCTCATCGATCATCTGGGGAAAAGTCAGAGGCTCGTCGCCCTGCACCATCACCATGATATCTATCTCGATGCCCTCGTCTCTCTCTATCTTGAGCATGGCTTCGGCGCATCTGTCGCTGCACCTCTCGTGACAATCGCCCGTCATCACCGCTTTGCCGCCTATGGAAACTATATAGTCGTATATCTCCTCGTCACATGTGGCTACATATACTTCGTCGAGAAGTCCACTCATCTTGACTCTTTTGTAAACATGTCCGATCATGGGCATCCCAAGGATATCCGCCATGGGCTTGCCTGGGAAACGGCTCGAACCCATACGAGCCGGAATTATGGCGATGGTCGATGTCTGCCGGATGCTGTTTTTCACTTCTATCCTTTTTGCCTGTGAAATTTCCATCTGCTGCTAAAGACTGTGGATTCCTATATAAAACGAATTATATCATCTGTAGCGCGGCATTAAGGCATATGGAGCAGGAGTCATCCCGATCACAAAACTTTTCTGCCGATAAAGATACCGGCATTATATCCGCTCAGTTGGCGGACATTATCTCACGCATACCGGCTCTGGCGCTGTCTCCCAGAAAGAAAAAGTCCAGACTGTACGCCAGAAATGTGCATCCCTCGTCTATCCTCTGCTGCAATCTGGCCGGATCGGACTCTATCACATGAAAGCCATACGGTTTGCCGTGCTTTTCACATGCTCGCTTGACATCCTCGATGGCTCGCTTGACATCCTCTCTCTCGAACTCTCCGGGATGGCCCATAGAGCCGGACAGATCGTACGGCCCTATGATCGTACCGTCTATTCCGTCGGTGGTGATGATATCCTCTATGTTTTTCACGGCCTCTACGTGCTCTATCTGAGCGATGATCACTATCTCCTCTTCGACCCGCTTCTTGTACTCTTCAAATCCTGTGCCATAGCCCTGAGCCCGGTAGAGCCCCACTCCTCTGGCTCCATGAGGAGGGTATTTGACATAAGAGACCGCCTCCTGCGCTTCCTCTTTTGTCTTTATCATGGGCACTATCACTCCGTCCGCTCCCATATCGAGGACTCTTTTGATGATGACCTCTTCGTTCTTGCTCACCCTGACCAGAGCCTTCATATCGTTGGCCTGTATGGTGGTGATCAGCATCTGAGCGGATGCGAGATCTATGGATGTATGCTCCATATCTATACAGAGCCACTCGAAACCCGCCGTCGCCATGATCTCCACAACGGCAGGATGGGCGATCGTCACCCATGAGCCTATCGTCAACTCGTTATTTTTCAGTTTTGTTTTCAGCATGATCGTTTCCCTGTATCTCCCTGTTGATTAATAAGTA
Organism: uncultured Nitratifractor sp.; assembly: GCA_964650685.1. GTDB lineage: Bacteria > Campylobacterota > Campylobacteria > Campylobacterales > Sulfurovaceae > Nitratifractor. The sequence continues at coordinate 191 of CAZYUW010000138.1, read as the reverse complement.
CGATGCCCCTGCAAATCTCTCGAAATCGTCATGATACTTCTCTCGCCTCATCTTGTGCCACTTGCTGGATATCCCACTTTGCCAATAGTTCTTGCTGAATCGCTTGAGTATGAGTCTTTTCAATCTTTGTTTCATTGAAACAACCTTTCTTTTTGCAAAATCATGATAAACAGACAAGTTCCATTATTTCT
>CAZYUW010000137.1:0-3936 GCA_964650685.1 uncultured Nitratifractor sp. | reverse complement strand
GCAGAATCGCTCCTGAGAGGGTCGCGTAAACACGATAGAGCATCGATAGACCGCGCCGTCGATATCTATATGAGGTCATGTTCGTATGGAGACGGCTATTCGTGTCTGATGGCTGGAGGTCTGTTGCAAAGATCTTTCGGGCCGCACGATAGATACGACTATGTGGACTACTATCTCAAAGCCTGCAATATGGGTAATCAGATCGGATGTGCCAACGCGGGTATATCGTATCTGTTTTCCGGCGACACGATCTTGCGTGAAAAGAGTACGAAATTGCTCGAAGGCAGCTGCAAAAACGGGGTTTCGGCCGGATGCGCCTATCTGGGAATGGCCTCTCTTTATGGTCTGTCGGGAGCTATCGATATAGAGGAGGCTTTGAGGTATCTGGATCAGGCGTGCACCATGAAGGAGCACTATGGCTGCATGGATCTGGCGGAAATCTATGCCAAAGGGGCAGGGGGCGTGGAAGTGGATCCGGACAAATCCGAATACTATCTCGAAAAAGCGTGTTCGGCTGGATACGAGGAGGCTTGCCAGGCAGTGAAAAGAGATTCGAAGCGCTAAAAAAGCGTGTACTCCTCTCTGATGTTTTTGAGCATGTTTTTTTCGAGAGAGAGAACGAAGGCGTAATTGAAATGAGTCTGTCTGAGTATCTTTAGCGCCTCATCGTGTGTTTCGAACCAGTAAGGACGGTCCAGTCCCTCTATTTTGGTTTTTGGCGGTGTCAGTACTATACTCTTGACCCACGCGTTTTGGTGCCTGATATACTCTCTGGCTTTGACTATGTCGTCGGTATTGTCTACGAATACGACGACTTTGCTGCTCGAGCCTTTGGGGACGGCTCTGAGCTGGCCGTCGACGAAAACCGGTACGAAGTGGCGCGTGTATCTCAATCTGTCGAACGAGTAGGGCATATCGTATCTGGTGCACAGTCTGACCGCCTTCATGAGATCTTCGAGGTGAAATGGCGCGATCTCCATAGATTGATATACATATCCTTCGGTTTTAAAAGTACTCCTGAATATCGTATCGGAGATCATGTACCAATCCTGAGCTTCGTCCAGGCATTTCCACTCCGGAGTGATCGTTCTGAGCATCTCTTTGTCTTCTCCGACGAAAAGATGCTCCTTGGAGTTCAGCACGCTTTCGAACGCTTTCGCCCAGTCGCCGGGCAGGAAGACGATATTTTTTTTATGTGTCAGAACCATTTTGAGGAAACTGGTTTCGTGGGGCGTCAGCAGATAGAAATCGGCCTCTTTTCCAAGCAGAGCGTATCTGAGGTATCTGAATGCCGCCTCTTTGACGGAGTCTGTTTTGATCCACGCGATGTCTCTGTCGGTCATCGAAGGATCGTCTCCTTCGTACACCACCGCGTAGGCTCCATTCGCGACGGCGCTGTCTATATCCTCTTTGCGTGCGGCGAAAAACAGATCGCCTTCTCTTATTTTGGAAGGAAATACGCTGCAGAAATTTACGGCGGTGATCTGAGGAGTGTTTACGGCACTGCCTCCAGTGATATTGTAGATATCCTCTATCTTCATCGGTGTCTGTATCAACCTATTGCCGCTCCTGGTGTTTTCGACTTCTCCGGGCGTATGAGAGATAGGCCTTCATTGTCTTTGGCTGCCAGAATCATCCCCTCTGAGATCATACCCATCAGTTTGGCCGGTTTTAGATTGGCTACAACACAGACCTGGGTATCGAGCAGATCTTCCGGAGAGTACCACTCTTTTATACCCGCTATGATCTGGCGGGGGGCATCTTCTCCCAGATCCACCTGTAGTTTGAGCAGTTTTTTGCTCTTGGGAACCTCCTGCGCATCCACGACCGTACCGACCTTCAGAGATGTCTCGAAAAACCTCTCTATCGTGATCACTCCCTCTTCACTGTCACTTTTGCGTCCGCTCTCTTTTTGTGTTTTTTTATCTTCGTTCTCTGGTTTTGGCTGTGTTTCCGGTATCAGTTTCTCTTCTATGCGTGGAAACAGAGGGGGGATCTTGTCGATTACGAAAGGTTCCAGCAAGCCTTTCTGGCCGATCAGTTTTTCGTATAGCCCAGTATCTATAGCCACACCCAGAGCCGAGGCTATTTTGGATGTCGTTTCCGGCATGACCGGATGCAGCATCACCGAAACTTTGGCCAGAATATTGGCTATCAGTCCCAGCAGTGCCATGGTTTCGTCTTTTTTGCCCTCTTTCATCATAACCCATGGTTGATAGCTGTCTATCGCCTTGTTGGCTATCGACAGAGGTTTCCAGAGCTCTTCGAGATATCTGTGCAGCTGCATTTCGAAAAGCAGGGTTTCGAGTCTGTCAATCGACTCATCCACCTGCTCCAGCTCTTTGGCGTGGAGGGCTGGTGTGTTTTCGCTCTCTATCTTGCCGTTCGTGTATTTTTGGCTCATTCCGATCAGACGATTGAGCAGATTGCCCAGATCGTTCCCCAGATCGGAGTTTATACGGTCCATCAGCGCTCTTTGGCTGAAATCACCGTCTCCGCCGAACGGCACCTCTCTGAGCAGAAAATATCTGAAGTTTTCCAGTCCATATGCGTCGGCGACCTCTTTGGGGTTTATGACATTGCCTTTAGATTTGGACATCTTCTCGCCGTTTCTCGTCCACCATCCGTGAGCCGCTATATGTTTGGGCATGGGCAGATCCAGACTCATCAGAAAAGCCGGCCAGTATACGGCATGAAATCTCAATATGTCTTTGCCTATGAGGTGAACCCTAGCCGGCCAGTACTCCATCCTTTCTTCGTCGCCGCCGTACCCCAGCGCGGTCAGGTAGTTCATCAGCGCATCGAGCCACACATATACCACATGATCCGGGTCGTTCAGTTCATCTGGCAGTTTGATCCCCCAGTCGAAGCTCGTTCTCGTGATCGACAGATCCTCGAGACCGCCTTCGACAAATCTCATCACTTCGTTGCGTCTGGTTTTGGGCAGGATGCATTTTTCGTTCTCTTTGTACCACTCCAGCAGTCTGTCCTGATATTTGGAAAGTCTGAAAAAGTAGCTCTCTTCCTCGACGATAGTCGTTGGTTTGCCGCACTCCGGGCAAAATTCGTCGTCCACCAGCTGTGTTCCAGTAAAGAATGTTTCGCACGAAATGCAGTAGTGACCCTTGTAGATATCTTTGTAGATATCACCCTTTTGCATCATTTTCATGAAGGCGGCCTGTACGCCTGCGGAGTGCTCTTTGTCGGTGGTTCGTATGAATTTGTCGTAGCTTATTCCAAAATCATCCCACATATTCTTGAATTTTGCCGATATTTCATCAGCATACTCTTTGGGCTTTTTGCCCCGTTTTTTGGCGGCCTCTTCGATCTTTTGCCCATGTTCGTCCGTTCCGGTCAGAAAAAAAGTGTCTATACCGGCCATGCGCGACCATCTCGCCAGAGTATCGGCTATGATAGTGGTGTAGGCGTGACCTATGTGCGGTATATCGTTTACATAGTATATCGGTGTCGTGATATAGACTTTTTTACAGTGTTCGGACATGCTGGATTCCTTGAAACGCTTGATAAATGAGTTGACGATATTTTAGCGAAAAGTTACTAAGGGGACATTTCTGTATCGTATGTGATATAATCAAAATATCCAAGCATGAAAGGAGGAGGATATGAAGAACACAGTTATGAGAGTGGCGATGGTGTTTATACTGCTGACCGGCATGGGAGTGGCCGCGGATAGGATAAAAGTGACCGCAAGTAATCACAATGAGTGTTTGCCTTCTTCGGCAAGATTTGAAGTCCCGAGCGGGAAAATCGCTGTCGATTTCAAACTTCATGGTTTGGGAGCGGGGGTGAATTGCGCAACCAGAATGGCACTGCGGGAAAAGGCTTTTCAAATCAAAGATATAAATTACAATACGATATTTTCTTATGAAGAAGGGAGAAGAGGGAGCGATTTTTCCAAATTGCGATTAGGAAGTG
>CAZYUW010000136.1:0-4619 GCA_964650685.1 uncultured Nitratifractor sp. | reverse complement strand
GGTTATATCCTTGATATTCACGAAGAGATAAAAAGCCCCCCTGGGTGACAGCACGCTCAAACCTTCTATATCGTTGAAGAGTCTGGCGGCTTCAAGGGATCTTCCCTCAAATGCCTGCCTCATTCTCTCTATTTCGTCATCGACCTCCCCTTTGAGTGCCACGATAGCGGCTCTTTGCGTGATGGAGTTTATATTTGAAGTGCTTTGTGATTGCAATGAAACCATCTTCGACACGAGTTTCTTGCTCGCGCTTGCGAGATAACCAAACCTCCATCCTGTCATCGCGACAGATTTGCTCAATCCGTTTATGGTGATTGTTCTTTGATACATATCTTCGTTTATAGAGGCTGTCGAGACGAATTTCGTGTCACCGAAAACGAGTTTTTCGTACATTTCATCACTGGCTACGAGTATCTGGGTGTTTCTGAGTACCTCACTCAACGCTTCCAGTTCTCTTCTGTCGTAAACAGATCCTGTTGGATTCGAAGGTGTGGTCAGAATCAACATTTTGGTTTTGGGGCTTATAGCTGCTTCAAGCTGGTCGGGCGTGATTTTAAAACCGCGTTTCTCTTCGGTCTGTACGATTACAGGCTTTGCGCCGGCGTATTTTACCAGTTCCGGATAGGTTACCCAGTATGGAGCGGGGATTATCACTTCATCACCATCGTCGAGCAGGGTCTGGGTAAGGTTGAAAAGAGACTGTTTCGCTCCGTTGCTTACGATTATCTGCTCTCTGCCATAAGCCAATCCGTTGTCCCTGGAGAGCTTGGAGCTTATGGCATCAAGCAGTTCGGGAATGCCTGCTACGGGAGTGTATTTGGTAAAGCCCTGTTCGATAGCCTCTATAGCGGCATTTTTTATTGGTTCCGGAGTATCGAAGTCAGGTTCACCGGCAGAGAAGCTGAGTACATCCTTGCCCTCAGCTTTCATATTTTGAGCCAGCGTTGATATAGCGATCGTCATAGAAGGGGAGAGTTTACTTATTCGCCTCGATAACATTGAAATCCTTTGATGTTTTGTTTTGATGTTTTTTTGAACAATTATACTATAATTTGGAAAAGTCGGGTGAGCCTCCGGGAGATAAAAGCATCGACTTGTCGGTTTAATTGTCTTATAGCGTGTTAAAATTTCATAGTTTCAAATATGATTAAGATAAACTATGTCATGATAACTCATACTGAATGTTGTGTTCAGGCGGAAAACAAGGGTTTTGCTCATCCAAGAAGGAGGAAAGGAGAAATGGAGTATGAGATTTATATTTAAAGCTATAGCGACAATGGTGCTGATAGTGAGCGCGATAAACGCTATGGAGATAAAAAATCTGGCTCAGGCGGTGAACGAGGCGGGCAGGCAGAGGATGCTGACGCAGAGGATGCTTAAAGATTATGCGATGATAGGACTGGGAAACACATTCGGCGATCCGCAAAAAGATCTCGAAAAGGTAATGAAGATGTTCGATGAGCATCTGGAAGCTCTTACTGAATTCGCAAAAGGAAAAGACAAAAAGACCTATGACAGTTTGCTGGAACAGAGGAAATTGTGGACACCCATCCAGCAAAAACTCAAAGAGACTCCAAGCAAAGATAAAGCGACAGAGCTGCAGGGAAAGCTCGACGCGCTTTTGAAAGCCGCCGACAACACGACTAAATTGTTCGCGGCGCAAACAGGCAAAAAGTCCGGAAAGATAATAAACATATCGGGCAGACAGAGGATGTTGTCCCAAAGGATGGCCAATCTCTATATGCTTAAAGTGTGGGGGATAAAAGATCCAAAATTCAAAGAGAAGATGGATGCGGCCATGAAACTGTTTGGAGATTCGTTGAAGCTACTGATGGAATCTGATTTGAACGACGACAAGATAAACGAGTTGCTGCAAAATGTAAAAAAGAACTTTATGTTTTTCGAGATCATGAATAAATCGGAGACCAAATTCATTCCTTCGCTGATATATAAAAAATCTAATGAGATTCTCAAAGATATGAATACCGTGACAGGAATGTACGCGTCTCAGAAAGTGAAGTGATATCATGGGCTGCAGGAACAAAAGGAGAGAAAAATGAAGATCGTTACAGGAGCACAGAGAGTTTTATTGGGAGTCGTGCTGAGTGTATTGCTTGTGTATGCAGCTGGAGAAAACGCGCAAAAGGTGAATTCTCTGGTCAAAAAAGACATAATCATGCTGATCGATATCGCCGGCAAACAGAGAATGTTGTCTCAAAGAATCGCCAAAGATTATCTATATCTGGGCAAACATATTGCGGTTGACAAAGCGAACAGACAGCTTAAAGCTTCTCTTAAAGAGTTTAAAGCCGGACAGGCGAAGTTAAACAAGATGATAAATAATCCGGAGATTAAAAATCTGTTGGAGTTTGTCGATATGAGTCTTGGGGAACTGGAAGAGATTCTGAAAAAGCCTTTCGATGTGAGTAACGCGCAACTGGTAATGGATCTCAGCGAATCGATGCTCGAAGGAAGTCAATATGTCGTGGATTCTTTGAAAAACAGCATAAAGATCAAAGAGTCAAACATTGTGGCGAAGTCCGGCAAACAGCGTATGCTTTCCCAGCGTATAGCCAAATATTATATCGCCTATCAGGCAGGAATCAAAGACAAAAATACCGTAGATCAGATGAAAGCTACAGTCAAAGAGTTTTCGGAAAACCATAAACTTCTTACCGAAAATCCGAGCAATACAGCCAGCATCAACGAAAAGCTCGCCAATGTGGACAAACTGTGGAAGATAGTGTATAAATTCTATCTCAAAATAGAAAAAGGTGGTTTGCCGTTCATTGTATTTACAAGCACAGATGATATCACCAGAAAAATGGATGATATAACCAAAAACTATGTCGAAATATACAAATAAGGATACATGGATGAAGCGTGCACTCTTGATATTCCTGTTTGTATGGATTGGGGGGACCGCCGGCCTGTTCGCGGCAACGAGGGCTGAGATAAACATTCTCGAAGCAGCCGAGAATATACGATTTTTGAGTCAGGAGATCACAAAAAACTATCTCTACCTTTACGCCAATCCCAGAAGAACCGCAATCAAGAACAGACTGAACAGAAATCTTGACAGAATGGTGGAGAATATCCGCACTATCTCCACTACCACGAGCGACGAGGATACAAAAAACATACTGGAGTTTTTGACCTACAGCAAGGATCAGATAGAGCAGCTGATAAAAAAACGACCGGACAAGGAGAGTGCCGCACTCATGCTTGATTATAGCGAGTCCTTGCTGGAGGGCGCCAATTCGATTAGCGCGGCACACGCTTACGAGTTTTCAGAGCGCGAAAAGATGTTGATGAAAAGCAAGGCTATACTTTTCCAGCTTGAAAGAAGTACGAAATATTATATAGCGCTGTATATCGGTCTGGGTACGAGTATCAATATAGAACAAATGAACCAGTCGACAAAGAAACTACAGGAGTTGCTTGAAACTGTATACAAGTTTCCCTATCCTGACGCTATAGAGGAAAAAAAGAGCCGCTTACGCGATATTTGGAGTGTCGTAGAAAGCATCATATCGAAAAGGCAGAAATTTTTTATTGTCGAGGTGGTCAATCTGGCTTCTAACGAACTGAAAAACCAGATGGAACCTTTCATAATTTACCATAGAAAAAACCAATAGAGAAGGTTGCTTGAATGAAAACCGTCAATCAGAAAGGATTGTTTTTCCTTTTGTTGTTTACTATAGTTGTAATAATAGGCGCTCTCTCTTTCTATGGATATAAAGCTTTTGAAAGCTATCAGAAAGAAAAGTCGACGGGAGCGAAGGTTGTTGCTTTCAATGATGGAAACGCTCTATTGTCCGCCATAGGAACCGAGAGACTGTATAGTTCTTTGATTTTGGGTGAAAACAATAAAAAAGATCTAACAAAGCTCAAAAAAGCAAGAGTGCTTGTCGATTCGAAAATAAATTCACTAATGGGTGATCTCGATTCTTTCAAGTCATCGTCACAATACAAATCCATGCTCAACAAAGTACGAAAAGAGCTGAAATATTCCAGATCTCTTGTGGATGCGATGAATTCCGATTATCACAAGATTCTCATCGAAGAGTATCAAAAATCGATACTCGATGTCGTATCGGGTCTTTTGAAAAGCATCAAAAAAAGTTTCGGAAACTACTTGTATCGTCCAACAATAGCTTTTTCGTCTCAATTGAGTGATCTGTATGTCAGTAACGATATGGAGCGCTCTTTGCTGATCTATCTTGTTTCATCCTCAAAAAAAATGAGTGATAAAGATCTTAAGACATGGAACAAAGTTATAGCGCAGGATATTACGCCTTCTTTTGGACTGTTAAGCGACATAAAATCCAGAAACGAACTCAAAAAGATTCTCGATTATAAAAACATCAGCAAAAGTATAGATTCAAATAGGAAAAAGATAATCTATTCAATAAATTCCGGCAACTATCTGCTGACAAAACAGTCCCAGATGCCAAGGAATGAAGCTATCGATCTGCTATACTCGAGCGGTATCAGGGAGATCAAGGGACTTCCGAACAAGGAGAAAGTATCTGGAAAAGAGATATTCAGTGTCGTACTTCCAAACGATTTCGATTTCAGGGGCTATTCAAAAAGCTATGACCCGGCAAAATCACTAG
>CAZYUW010000135.1:0-6929 GCA_964650685.1 uncultured Nitratifractor sp. | reverse complement strand
AGCGGCCATATACGCCTCATCCGTTCTTCTGGACAACTATGTACTGGGAATACTGAACAATATCGGTATTTTCGCGATACTCGCTTTGAGTTACAACCTGATAAACGGGGTGACCGGGCAATTCTCTCTGGAACCTAACGGCTTCGTGGCCATAGGAGCATATATAGCCGCTCTGATGCTGATCCCGGCCGATACCAAAAGCGATATGTTCGCGCTGGTGGATCCCGCTCCGATAGTGATGGGCATGCACTCGTCATTTCCCGTTGCTATCGTCACCGGTGGCATAGCGGCAGCCCTCATAGCCCTGCTGCTATCCTTTCCGGTATTCAGAGTCAGAGGGGACTATCTCGCTATCGTCACACTGGGATTTGGCTTTATCATCAGAATATTCGCCATGAACAGCCCCGCCTATACAAATGGAGCTATGGGGCTCAACGACATACCAGATACTGCGGATTTCGTCTGGATAGGTACTGTGGCGCTGGCGACATTCATCATCATGACGAACATCGTACACTCAAAATACGGCAGAGCCATGAAAGCCGTCAGAGACGACGAAGATGCCGCGTCCGCAATGGGGATCGATACTTTCAAAATCAAAACGACTGCGTTTATGACGAGTGCCTTTTTCGAGGGATTGGGTGGAGGGCTGCTGGCCTCCTTTTTAACCACGATCTCTCCTGATCAGTTCACATTTTTGCTCACCTTTCAGCTTCTGATAATCATAGTGCTCGGAGGACTTGGGAGCATGAGCGGGACCCTTCTGGCGACCATTCTCGTAATGGGGGGTATGGAGTGGCTGAGATTTCTGGATGACGATATGGAGATCTTCGGTATGCACACCGGAGCCCACCCAGGCATGAGAATGGTGATATTCTCCATACTACTCGTAGCTATGATGCTTTTCGCGAGAAAGGGTATCTTCGGTGACAGAGAGATCGGAGAGATATTGCGCTCCGCGGCGGGGAGGAAAAAACATGGATAATCAAACCCTGCTCAAAATTGACGATATCACGATGAAGTTTGGCGGAGTGACCGCTATAGACTCACTCTCTTTCGAGGTCCCCAAAGGCAGTATTTATGGCTTGATAGGACCAAACGGAGCCGGAAAGACAACCATATTCAACATCATCACCGGCAACTACAGACCCAGCGAAGGCAGAGTTATCTTCGACGGCGAAGACATAACCGGTACCAAACCCGAGAAGGTCGTCTACAAAGGGATCGCAAGAACATTTCAGAATATCAGACTCTTCAAGAGCATGAGCGTTCTGGACAATATCCTCATAGGACTGCACGACAATACACGCTACACATATCTCGAAGCCATCTTCAGGTTGCCCAGGTATTTCACTGAAGAGGGAGACAAAAAAGAGCTGGCTTACGATATTCTCGAAGAGTTCGGGATAGCGAAATTCGCCGACGACAACGCGGCATCGCTGAGCTATGGAAACCAGCGCAAAGTCGAGATAGCCAGAGCGCTGGCCACACAACCCAGATTGCTGCTGCTCGACGAACCCGCAGCGGGAATGAACCCCATAGAGACAGAGGATCTCTCCAAGATTATCCATAAAATCAAAAAGATTCACGATCTGAGCATACTCTTGATAGAGCACGATATGAAATTCGTCAACGCGATGTGCGACAGGCTCACGGTTTTGGACTATGGAGAGAAAATATTCGAGGGGCGACCCTCCGAAGCCGTCGAAGACGAAAAGGTGATAGCGGCATATCTTGGAGGATTCCAGCATGCTTAAAGTCGAAAATCTCCAGGTCAGATACGGTGTCATCTCGGCAGTCAGGGGTATAGATCTCAAAATAGAGCCCAAAAGTATAACAACACTGATAGGTGCCAACGGAGCCGGCAAGAGCTCCACCCTCAACGCCCTTGTCAACGCGGTGAAAAAAAGCGGCACGGTGACCTTCGAAGATAAAAACATCAGCAGAATGGCTACGCATAAAATAATCAGGCTAGGAATCTCTCTCGTACCGGAAGGAAGACATGTGTTCGCCAATCTGAGCGTCGAAGAGAATCTACGAATGGGGGCATTCAACAACGACGAGAGATACGAAGTTCTAAGAAAAAAGAACTACGATCTCTTCCCCAGGCTCAAAAACAAAACCGAACAGCTCGCCGGCACGCTCAGCGGCGGAGAGCAGCAGATGCTGGCCATCGCCAGAGCGCTTATGGGGGAGCCGAAACTGCTGATGCTGGATGAACCGAGTCTCGGTCTGGCGCCCAAAATCGTCGGAGAACTTTTCGAGATCATAACGGAATTGAAAGAGAACATCACGATACTGCTCGTCGAACAAAACGCCTACGCGGCGCTAAAGATCGCGGACTATGGGTATGTCCTGGAAAACGGGATCGTAGCGCTCCAGCAGAACGCGCGGGAGATGATAGACAACGACGATGTCAGAAAGAGATATCTGGGAGTCTGAGAAACCCCTTCAATCTGTCGTTTTTTTCAACCGCTTCAAAGAGCCGGATATATCCTCCTGCCTCATGAAATGCTCTCCGATCAAAAACGCATCCGCTCCGGCGGTGGAAAGCTCCACAATCGTTTCATGGTCGTTTATGCCGCTTTCCGCCACGATAATCTTGCTCCTGGGTATCAGAGGAATAAGCCTCTCGCTCAGTTTCATATCCATCTCGAAAGTCTCCAGATTTCTATGGTTTATCCCTATGATATTGGCACCCGCGAAAATAGCCTTTACCAGATCCGCTTTGTCGTGGATCTCCACAAGAGCCTCCATGCCCAGATGATGAGTATACTCCACTAGATCTTTCAGTTCCTTTCTGGAGAGGGCTTTGGCGATAAGCAGCACGAGATCCGCGCCATGCACCAGAGCCTCTACCAGCTGATATCTGTCAATGATGAAATCTTTCCTGAGAAGCGGTATACCCACATATCGCCTTATCATGCCTATATATTCAATATCGCCTTTGAACCAGTGAGGCTCCGTAAGGACAGATATGACATTCGCCCCTCCCTTTTCATACTCCTGGGCTATATGGATCGGATCGAAATCCTCTCTGATGATGCCTTTGCTGGGGCTGGCTTTTTTGACCTCCGCTATTATTCTATACGGTTCGTCTTCTGTGGATCTGAGAGCCGAATGAACATCCCTGGGAACGAAAGGATTGAACGAAAGCGAACGCCCAAGCCACTCCATTGGATACTCTTTTTTTCTCTTATCCAGATCGCTTTTCGTTCTGGCTACTATCTCATCGAGTATATCTGCCACTATCTGATCTCCCTGTGCCCAAAATCTTTTATCGTGATACACCTTTTGATGCTATCCCAATGCGTCCTTATCTCCGGCACTTTCAACCCCTCCACGCCCACGACTTTTTTCATGAGACCATACGCTTTTTCGCATGCGCCTTTCTTGTACAGCCCCCACGCCATCGAATCCATAAAATATGCATTTTTCGGTTCGTCTATGAGAGCTTTGGCGACCATTCTCAATCCTTTGTCTATATCTATATCGTGATCTATGAGTATATATCCATAATAGTTTAGATAGAGCGGATCTTTGACGCCCTTCTCGAGCGCCTTTTCGAACAGTTCACTCATCTTTTTGATGACAGAGGGTGTTATATTTTTGCCGGAAAGCGCCTTTTCGTATAACATTATCGCCTCTTCGGCTATCCATTTGGGATTCCGCTCCGTCTCGTACATATGCCTGGAAAACGCAATGGCTTTGTCGTACATATCGAGCTCTTTGTATAGATCATAGAGCAGACGGCTGTTTCTGTCGCCATACTTCTCGATAAACGCAACGAGTCCTCTCAGATCTTTCAGATAAGCCGAAAGTTTCACGATTTTATTCAGAAAATACTCCTGCTTGTCCCGTATATAGAGCTTTTTGTACAGATCCAATACCTTGTGCAGCTTTTTCTCTCTGGCGTATATCTCTATGAGTTTGAAATATGCCGCGACCGTAGCTTTGGGAGTTTTGTCGATATACTCCTCCAACAACTTCACCGCCGCGGTTGTATCGCCGATATATTTGTCAAACAAAAGAGCCTCTCGCAAAAGAGTCTTTTCATCCTTGTCTACAGCATACGCTCTTTTGAGCAGATCGACAGCCTCAGCGTATTTTTTCAAATCTATTTTCACCGAAGATGTCAATTTGAGATCCACGGGATTATCACTATTCCCTAGATAGCTATCGCATACTCTTTCGGCTGAATGGAGATCTCTTTTTTTGACATACAGTGCCGCCAGCATCCGCGCCGCGATCCGTTTTCTGGCACTATCTTTGGCCGTTGGTATCCAGCGCGAAATTTTGGCTATCATTTCGTCTTCACCATTTTTGCCGATCAGTGACTCTCTGGCTGCCTGAATAAGATATTCAACATTTCCGGTAATATCGTACAGCCTCAAAAAAAACGACATACTCGCGTGATAATCTCCGTAGTTTTCGGCCAAAAGAGCTCTGACGATCAGCTCATCCTCTTTTTTCGGATTCACCGCTTCGTTGTCAACAGTCAATCCGCCTCCGAACGCGAATACCGACAACGCTATGAAAACTATTTTAAAAATACCCCTGGACACTCTTTTTTCACCTCTTCGCTGTTGTTTTTGAACTGTTCCCAGAAAGGGAATGCAATACACTGTCTGGGTCTGACCGGATATATGGCACATCCGCAACTCTTTTCGTCGAAAAATATACAGGCGAAATCATTTTCCGCAATCTTTCTCTCTCTCAACGAAAATCTGTGTCCGACCTTTCTCAGATAGATTTTAGCGAAATCTTTCAAATCCATCTCTAAAAATGACGATATCCGTTCTATCTCACCATATCTTACCCATATATAGCCACTCTCTCCTCTACAGCACGCCCCTTCGCACTCCAGACAGCATGATGGCTTGAAGAGATAGTCATAACCCTCTTTTTCCACATACTCATCTTCCATTATGTCCCCCTGTCGCAAAAGCTCCCGCGTTAATGATCCTGTCCCCACTCACATATCCGCCTTTATGGAATGGGCTGAAGCGATCACGAACGCCTCCGCGGCTTCCTCGGTATACTCCCCATGCTCGTCGAAAACGATTAATGGAGGCAATATTCTGCACGGCGATCTCGAACCGAAGCGCGCCGCAATCATTACCGTTTTGGACTCTCTGTCCATTTTGGAATGAATGAATCTGAGTGCTTCGACTCTCAATCCACGCGACTCGAGGACACTCAGAACCTCTGCGGTTCTCCTGGCATCGTAACAAAAAAGGAAGTAGCCTCTGGGCTTGAGGATCTTTTTGACTTTAGCGACCATGTCTTCAAATGGAAGATGCTCGCTGTATCTTGCCGTATGCAAAACGCTGTCATCGCATCTGAGAGAACCGTCACTGTAAAAGGGCGGATTGGAGACGATCATATCGTAACGGTTTTCGAATCTATATTTCAGAAAATCGTCGTTTACAACTTCCGCGTCGATATCGTTGATCTCGAAATTGAGGCGAGCGTAATTTATCATTATCTCCTGTTTGTCTATGGAGGTAACCGACACGGAAAAGTCCCTGCCGCACAGTATACCCAGTATACCCACACCGCAGCCGATATCCAGAATCGCCCCTCTGGGATCGAACATGGTTATAAAGCTGTACAGAAAGATAGAGTCGCTATTGTAACAATAACCACTTTTTGGCTGATAAAGAAGCATTCGTAGACTCCCCGCCTTTTAATAATGTCTCATATACGGTTTCCACTCTGCAGCCTGTCGCCTACCCTGTGTCGAAAAATAAGACAGATCCATCAAACCGCTTTGGAATTCTATCCAAAATTGGGTAGAATCATCCTCATGGAAAAAGGTTCTAGGGTACTGTATCCGGATTCTACGGACTTTTGCACGCTGGAGACGCAATGTTCGTATCTGAAAGAAAAAAATAGCAGGATGCTCTACAGATACATCTCGGAGGCTTCGAGTGAGTTCGTGTCGGCAGTCGTACAAAGAGGCTGGAGAAGATTTGGGAACTACTTTTTCTATCCTATATGCGATGGCTGCAATGAGTGTAAGAGTCTACGAATAGACACTCGCGGATTCCGCCCCAGCAGATCCCAAAAAAGAGCTATCAAAAAAAACAGAGATACCAGAATCGTCCATCAAAAACCGACGGTCACCTCTCATCACCTGCTACTTTACAACAAATATCACTACTGGAAATCCGAAAAGGACGGCTGGAAGCACAACGATATGTCTCACCGAGAGTATTATGAAAATTTCGCCGAAGGGGCCCATAGTTTCGGTAGAGAGGTTTTGTATATCAGAGATGGCAGACTTATAGGTGTGGATCTGATAGATATGGTGGATGACGGTATAAGCTCTGTGTATTTCTTTTACGATCCGGACTACGCTCACCTCTCCCTGGGGATCTACTCTCTGCTGCACCAGATAGAACTATGCCAAAATAGAGGGCTTAGATATGTATATCTGGGATACTGGGTCGATGGTTGCAAAGCCTTTGCCTACAAAAGCTCTTTCATGCCCCTAGAAATATTGGATGGTTTTCCAAAAATCGAAGAGTCACCGCAATGGAGAGATTTTCAACTCTATCGAGATACTTTATAATCCTTCATATATCGTCTCTGTTCCAGTATTCCGGAACAAAAAAGGTATCTTCATGGAGATGCTTGAACGATGTTTTCAACATTTTGAACAACTCTGTACGCTCATTCTCCAACTCACCCAGCCATCTCTTTACGCTCTCTCTGGCATGTGGAGCTTTTATCTCGACTCTCATGGCGGGACAAGACTCGTCTCCGATTGTTTCGAAACCGTTTTCATCGGCAAAAGCTCTCAGCTGAGACTCTCTGGCCTCTATGAGAGGGCGTATCACATGAAAACCCCGCTCTGCCTTGTATATCGGAGGCATAGAACGCATGGATCCGTTATAGAATATATTCATAAAGAAACTCTCCAC
>CAZYUW010000134.1:0-5725 GCA_964650685.1 uncultured Nitratifractor sp. | reverse complement strand
GGCTGTATAGTCGATGCCGGCATAGCTGTTCTTGCAGGTACCAAGGTGCGTATAGATCCGGATCAACTCGCCCTGATCAAAAAGGCCAATCCTTCGGCGAAGCTCGAGGATAAGAGTATTTTCAAAGGTTCGGAGCTGCAGGGGCTCGACGGCATCCACTATCGCATGGACTCTACGACGGGTGAGATAGTGGCCATGAGAAGCACCAGAGAGGTAAAGTTGAACGAGGAGTTGCATTGATCCACAATTCAGGCGGAAAAGAGCGTATGCGATGATGGACGAGATCGAAAAGTCGGTTTTTTTGCTCAGGATGTTCACCCGCGAGAGTGACGAGAGTATGCGTGATGTCATCAATTCGCTGGCCAATACCGGTATGTTCAGCGTAAAAGAGGGCAGAAGGATTCGCAGAGAGCTTGAATCGGATGGCTATATATCCGACGGCGAATTGACGCTAAAGGGTATTGCCGAAGCCCAAAAAGCCCAGGAGGAGTTTAGATTGTGAGAGTCGACAAGTGGCTCAGTGCCGTCAATGTGGTTAAACGGCGCACAATAGCGCATGACATGGTGAAGAGTGGAGTGGTATTTGTAAATGGCAAAAAAGCCAAACCTTCCAGAGATGTCAAGCCGGGCGACAAGATCACGATAGAGTACCTCGGCGGCGCCAAAAACTATGAAGTACTGGCTGTTCCACAGACAAAGACCATTCCCAAAACCAAAAAAGACGACTTCGTAAAAGAGTTGTGACGAGAAAAGTTTGGATTATTTTTTTGCGGATAAATGGATTATCCGCGCACGGCAAATCGCGAGCCGTGCGTTTTCGCGCGATCTAGATCACCCCGGCTTCAATCTTCGGGGGTGTAGATCTTTTTCTTGAAGTCTGCGAGTTTGTCTTTCAAAGCTTCGAAAAGTTTCTCCGCTCTGTTTTTGCCTTTGATCTCTTTTTTGGTCTCGTCTATTTTCTCCTGCAGAGCTTTGTAGGTAGTCGTGCTCTTGCTGACATAACCGAGCTCTTTGGCCACCTTGAGGCTTTCGCTGGCCGCGTCGAGGTACATCAGTGCCTTATCTTTGTCTTTTTTCGCGATAGACGAAGCGGCAGAGATGAGGTCGGTTGCCTTGATAAGCGGTATAGGGATCACGACAGTATCTTCGTCGAATGTGTTGAGCGCTATTTTTAGAATACTTTCGGCTTTTGTATATTTGGCGTCGTGAATATATGTCGAAGCCAGTTTGAGCGCGTCGGGATACGATGCGAGCGGAAGGCTTACGGTTGTGATGTCTATTTCGCTCACAAGGGGTATGAGTGTTTTTCTGGCTTGCTGTACTTTGCCTGCCGAGAGTAGTTTTTGAGCCGATCCGACCGCTTTTTTCACATCGTCGGAACTACCTATGAATTCGTTCACGACAACGAAACTTTTGATTGGCAGCATCTTCGGAGACTCTTTTGCCGACAGGATCACCTCGAGTTTGCCGAGAGCCTTCTCTATGGAAGCGATCGCGTTCTCGTACTCTTTGTTCTGCAGTTTTTCCAGAGCTTCATGGGCGAACTCCAGCGAATCCACCGCCTCTTTGGCCAGCTTTTTGCGTTTGGTGTCGGCATCGTTTCTGGCCTCTTTGACGGCTGTGTTCTTGATCTTTGTCACCTCGCTGCTTTCCTGGTTTTTGGAGTATACTCCTGTAGAGACGATACATACGCCCGCGACAAGCGACAACATAAACCTTTTCAACTTCATAATTGACTCCTTTTTGTTAATATTATTTAGTCAATACGACTAAATGTAAAGAAATGATATGGAGCGCTTCATAACGACCTGTGCTACCCAGGTAGCATAAGCGAGATTTTTTTGCAACAATCACGGACTGCGAAAAAGGCTTTTTCGGCAATGCTTCCGAGAGGAGATTTTTTGAACTTTTTGGTACAATAGCCATCGGAAGCGTATGTCGTTTTGCGGAACAGTTGCCGATATTCGAGGAGGTTGTCACAATGAGTGTAAAAGATGAGTTCGAGAGGCTTTTTGCCAATGAAATGAGCGAAGAAGAGGCCAGGCGATTTTTGACTGGACTATACGAAAAAGGTGAGAGCGCAGAGGATGTGACCGCTGCCGTGGAGGTGATGAGAGAACACTCTGTCAAATTGCCTCTGAGCGAGGAGTTGAGATCCCGCGCGATAGATATCGTAGGGACAGGTGGCGACAAGAGCGGCAGTTTCAACATCTCCACAACAGTGGCTCTGCTTCTCTCGTCTATGGGTTCTGTCGTGGCCAAACACGGAAACCGATCGATCACCAGCCGCTCAGGAGCGGCCGATCTGCTCGAAGCACTGGGGTACAGGCTCGATATGGATGTGGATAGGCAGATAAAGATGCTCGAAGAGACCGGCTTCACATTTATTTTCGCCATCAATCATCATCCCGCCATGAAGCACATAATGCCTGTACGAAAATCCATTCCTCATCGCACGGTGTTCAATATCATGGGACCTTTGACCAACCCCGCCGGTGCCAGTAAATATCTTATGGGGGTTTTCTCTCCCGATTTCATCGATACAATGGCAGGCGTGCTGAAAGCGCTCGACACCAAAGATGCTTTTGTAGTGAGCAGTGATGACGGGATGGATGAGATCTCGATCTCGACGACGACCAGATACGCCCATGTTTTCCGCCATGAGGGCGAAGTAAAAATAGAGCGTGGTACGATAGATCCTCGCGAATTTGGTCTTGAACTGGCCCCAAGAGAAGAGATCGCGGGAGGCGACGCCCGGTTCAATGCCGAGATCACCAAAAAAGTACTTTCGGGCGAGGAGAGAGGAGCCAAAAGAGACATAGTGCTGCTCAACGCCGCGTACGCTCTTGTGGCAGATGGAAGCGCATCCGATGTGAAGGACGCGATGAGTATGGCTTCCGAGGCTATAGAGAGCGGCCGGGCGGCGTCGCATTTGAAAAAGATCGTAGATCTATCGCATAGGATATGAGATTTGAAAGACGAAAAACTGTTGGAAAAGGACGCGGGGCTGGATGAGCTGACGGCTTTGACCGAAGAGATAGACCGTATAGTCCCCCAAAACGCCGTTATATCATTGAAAGGAGATCTGGCATCGGGAAAAACCACCCTGGTACAGTATATCGCCGGACACAGGGGAGCGGACGCGGCCACTTCCCCGACATTTTCACTTCAACACTCTTACGGGAACGACCTGTTTCACTACGACCTGTATAGAGTCGATTACGAAGAGATGGCAAATCTGGGGCTTCTGGAAGAGTTTGACAGGGCGGGTTGGCATCTGGTGGAGTGGATGGACGAAAAGCTCAAATCATTTTTAGCGGCAGCAGGGTATAATCTCTTCGAAATAGAGATCGAGCCGATATCCGATCGGCGCAAATACACTATCAGGCTGCTGAATGCATAAACTTGAAGCCAGAGCGCTGGCAAAGACAATCAAAAAAACCACGATCGTGCACGATATATCTCTGGAGGTAAAGAGTGGAGAAGTGGTAGGCTTGCTGGGACCGAACGGAGCCGGCAAGACCACGACTTTCTATATGATATGCGGTTTGACCGATGCGAGTGACGGCAAAGTGCTGCTCGATGGTATCGATATCACCGGTTTTTCTCTCAGCGCGAGAGCCCGTATGGGGATAGGCTATCTGCCTCAGGAGTCCAGCATATTCAAAGATCTCAGCGTCGAAGACAACCTGCTCATAGCCGCGGAAGCCTCCGAAATAAAAGGCAGAGACAGACAGAAAAGGATAGACGATCTGCTGGATCTCTTCAATGTCGAGCCGTTGAGAAACAGGTTGGGATTTCGTCTAAGCGGAGGTGAGCGCAGAAGAGTGGAGATAGCCAGAGCTCTGGTGGGAAAACCGAAATTTCTTTTGCTCGACGAACCTTTCGCGGGTGTCGATCCTTTGGCGGTACTCGATATACAGGGCATCATCAGGCAGCTTGCGAGTCTGGATATAGGGATACTCATAACGGATCACAATGTTCGGGAGACTCTGGGGATATGCCAAAGAGCGTATGTCATGAGAGACGGGGAGATGCTGGCAGAGGGCAGCAGTGAAGAGATCCTGGAGAACAGCGATGTCCGTACATACTATCTTGGGGAGAATTTCAGCTACTGATTCGATACTTCTCTTTGCAATGTTTTGAAAGGAGCGCTTCGGTGATCGCTTTGATACAGAGAGTGAGTGCCTCTTCGGTAAGAGTGGAGGGTAAAGAGACATCCCGTATCGCCAGAGGGCTCAATGTGCTGCTTGGAGTAGTGAAAGATGACAGCGAGGAGGATATATCCAGGCTGGTTCCAAAAGTCGTCAATCTGCGTATCTTCTCCGACGAAGCGGGCAGGATGGGCAGGAGTGTTGTCGATGTGGGCGGAGAGGCTCTGGTGATCAGTCAGTTCACATTGGCAGGTAGCGTCAAAAAGGGCAGAAGGCCCAGTTTCGACGACGCAATGCGCGCAGATGAAGCAAAAAGACTCTACGAGCTTTTCTGTTCACGGCTTGCCGAGCATATCCCGGTAAGTAGAGGTGTTTTCGGTGCCATGATGGATGTAGAGATACACAACGACGGACCCGTTACATTCATAATCGATACCAAAGAGTTGTAAAGCATCGAAGACCTGGGAGCTTTCCCGTCTGATTTCCCGTTTTGCGAAACTCCCCTAAGATCGTCTGGCTTTGTCGCGGATCTCTATATCGTCCGGAAGAGGCATTTTGACTGTAAATAGATTGATATTTTTCTCCCGGGTGTACTCGAGCTGGGCTCCATGTATGTCCAGTATGCTTTTTGCTATGTAGAGTCCCAGTCCGAGTCCTCCGTCGGAACTGTGAAAAGGCAGAAAATAGTGCTCGAGCGGTTCTTTTAGTTTTTTGCCTTTGTTTCTGAGTCTGAGTTTCGGGCCGTCGATCAGGAGGTCGATCTTTTTGTCCGTACTGTATTTCAGTCCATTGTCTATGAGGTTTTTTACGGCGAGTGTTATGAGTTCGAAATCGGCTCTGACGGTCTGGTCCTGTCTGACGACGGAGTGTATCGACCTGGATGGGTCGTCGAGCATCAGCATATCTATGCTTCCTTCGAGTATATCGCTCATTTTGTACATTCTGAAATCCGCGCGGAAGTTTTTTGATGTTATCTGTTCGACTTTCGCAAACTCGTCTATGAGCAGGTTGAGTCTCTTGAATATCGTATGGAAACGCTCCCTTTTGCCACTGTCGTCTATCATTTCCGACAGCAGCCTCCCTTTGGCTATTGGCGTTTTCAGTTCGTGCATTATGGCGCGCAGCAGCAACTGCCTGGAGTGGAGAAGATCCCTGATGGTATGTACGGCGTGGTCGAACGCGTTGGCAACCTCGGCTATCTCGTCCCTGCGTTCGCTGTGACACTCTATATTGAGATCACCCTGTGAAAATTTTATGATCTTCTCTTTGAGTTCGCTAAGCGGCTTTATGGATCTGATTATCCATACATACAACAAGAGCAGAAGACCGAGCGCGCCGGCAAACGCTATGGCCAACTCTATTGGCAATCTCGGTTTGTTCAGATTTTCGAGCACCAGCTGGAACCGATCGTTGTTGATGAGGATATATCTGTGAAACTTTACATCCATGACGATGAATTTGCGCTTTTTGCCGTTTTGGCCTATCAGTTTTTTGAAGCGCATCTTTTCGGCGCCGGCGTCCACTATTCTGAAGTTTTGAGACTCCAGGTAATCGGTATCGATACGCCTGTT
>CAZYUW010000133.1:0-4642 GCA_964650685.1 uncultured Nitratifractor sp. | reverse complement strand
ACCGAAAGTGGGTGATATATGGCTGGAACACCGAAACGGAAACGATAAAGAGAACTCTCCGCGACCCGAGACTCAAAAACCCGGATCGAAAGACGCGAACTTCTTGATGCGATAACCGACGCCCTTGATGCTCTCTATCAGATCCTCGTGCAGAGCGGCGCGCAGTCGATGTATCTCCGCTCGTATGGTGGCGTTGTCCACCGCGTCGTTTTGCCAGACATGATATCTAAGTGTGTCGAAATCCACTATCCTGTCGGGGTGCGAAGCCAGTATATCGATAATCGCTGCGTGCTTTCTCGTCAGCGGCTGATCGATACCGTCAAACACCAGTTTTCTGCGATTGAGATCATAGGAGTATTTGGGCGTGATCCTCACGAGTGTCGAGCAGCCTATATCCGATATCTTCAACAGCCGCTCTATATGCAGCGTAAGCTCTTTTAGGTGAAACGGTTTTTTCAGATAGTCGTAGCAACCGAGCTCGTACGCCCTGGTAATCTGTTCTATGCGCGTGATGGCACTTATAAATATGGTAGGAACATGTATCTTTTTTTCATGCAGTTTTTCCAGCAGGCTCAAGCCATCTATCGTAGGAGTATTGATATCGAATACAAACAGGTCGTAGCTGTTTTTCAATATCTCGTCATATGCATCCGCACCATCTTCGCAGGCAAATACATCGTATCCGCTGTCGTTCAGATACTCTTTTATCGCGCTTTGCAGCATCAGCTCATCCTCAAGCAGCAGCACCCTCATCTGCATCCTTTCTATGTACTGGAAAAGTGTAGGAGAACAGCGTGTACTCCTCATCCGATGTTACTCTTATCTCCACTCCGTTCTTTTCACATATCTCCCTGACTATCACGAGTCCCAGCCCCAAACCGTCTCCGTGGCTCTCTTCTCTGTGAAACTCTTCGAATATCTTTTCGGTATCCTCTATCGCTTTTTTGGATTGGCTCATGAACTCCAGCACTACGCTGTTCTTTTTTCTGAAAAGATATACTGTTATATAGGTAGATCTTTTCGCGTATTTGATAGCGTTTGAGAGATTGTTGTCTATGATTCGCTGCAGCTCTATGTCGTTGAAAAATATCTCTATACCCTCCTCTATCCTCTCGACTATGGTGTGCTTGTTGCCGATAGCTATCTCTTGGAAAAATCTTATCCTCTCCTGCGCAAAGAGTGAAAAATCCAGCCACCCGGCGCTGTACTCTATCCTGTTTTTCTTGACCATATACGCCAAATCGTCATAGATCGTAGCTATCATTTTGGCTGCCGCTTCTATCTTGGCGAGATATCTGTTTTGGCCAAATTTGATCTTGAATATGTCTATATGCGTCATTATGACGGCCAAAGGGGTGTTTATCTCGTGTATGGAGCATCGAATGAAACGATCCTGTGCTTTGAGCAGCGCCTCGCTGAAGGATTTCTCTTCGGCGAGCATTCTGTTTCTCTCTCTGAGATCAGCTGTTTTTTTGGCTACCTTCCTCTCCAGTTGAAGATTTATCTTTTTTAGCTTCTTTTTTCTCTTGTGGATCTCGTTGACCATATCGTTGATGTGCACCACCATCTCTCTAAACTCCGACAAGCGCACCTGATCCGGATCTATCAACAGATGATCCTGGGCGGCGGACTCAAAATATCTATTGAAGCTCTCCACCTCCCTCCTGATCCTGGAGTCGACTATCCTCGCTACCATGAAACCAGCCACCAAAAGCGTGACCATCAGCAGTAGCATCTTCAAGATGGACTTCATTGTCTTCTCTTCGAGATAGCTTCGTTTCTGGGCTATGACCCTTTCCACTTCATCCAGGTATACGCCTGTTCCTACCATCCAGCGCCATGGATCGAAAGACTTTGCATAGGATATCTTCGGACTTCTACTGCCTGTAGTGGGCTTGATCCATGTGTATCTGACGAATCCGCCTTCGGGACGCTTCGAAACCTCTATTAGATCCCTGATCACCTGTACGCCGTCCGGATCCCTGAATCCATAGAGATTTTTTCCCACATTTTGCTTCTGTATCGGATCACTGAGACATTGACCGTCGAAATCGTATATAAATATGTAACCGGTACCGTCTATTCTGCCATAAAGCTCTTCTATAGAGTTTTTTATCTGGGTTTTGAGGATATCTTCGTCTATCTTTCCGTGTCTTTTTGAATATTCGTTCTTTATGAACCGCAACACTCTCTTGGTGTCGAAAACTATCTGGGCTTTCTGCTCCTCCAGATATTCGCGCCTCAGCTTTTCGGTCTCGGCATCGAAGTCTCTGTACTCTATATAGATCGCTATCGCACTAAAGATAAAAATAAGCGCGAAGACGATCATCGCTCCCCACACAAAAATGGATGCGATGCTTCTGTCCTTTTTGGCCAACAAACTCGCACCCACCTCTTTATCCGATATCTATCTTTGCCGACACATTCAGGCCAAACCCTCCGAGCCCGACGAACTCCGCGTCCACATTGGTTGTCAGGAGCCTGATGCTTCTGATGCCCATATCCTTGAGTATCTGAGCTCCGATACCTATCTCTTTGGCCTGTTCGGAAGATACGATTTTACTATCCAGAAATATCAGCACACCGCCGTTTCTCTTGAGATAATCTATTGTATTCATCATGGCGGCAAATCGCCTTTCGTCCAGCAGCAGATCCAGATCGGAGCCGATATTCTGAAACCTGACATTCTCGATCTCGTGGACTTTGTAGAATTTGATTACAGTATGCTTTCTCTCCAGATGGTCAGCGTAGATGATCTTTTCGGCCTTTACTCCCTGAAAGACAATCTCCTTTTTCTCGATCTTTTTCACAAGCACTTCGTTGGAGAGTCTATACTCGACGATATCCGATATATACACTATAGGCATATCGTGCCTTGAAGAGAACTCTCTGAGATCATCCCGTCTCGCCATTGTGCCGTCGTCTTTGATGATTTCACATATCACTGCTACGGGTGCCAGCCCGGCAAGACGACACAGATCAACAGAACCTTCGGTATGACCGGTCCTGACAAGCACTCCTCCCTCTTTGGCTATGAGGGGAAAGATATGCCCCGGCCTGACGAAATCCTCGCTGTGACTCAGAGGTGAAGCCAGCAACGATATGCACTCGCTTCTTTCTGCAGCTGATATGCCTGTCTTCGCGCTCGCCGCATCGACCGAAACTGTAAAAGCGGTCTCGTGCATGGAGTCGTTGTCGCTAACCATCGGGTCGAGCTTCAGCCTCGTAGCGGTATCGATATCCAGAGGCGTGCATATGAGTCCACGCGCCTCTTTGGCCATGAAGTTCACCAGCTCAGGAGTGCTGAATGTGGCCGCATATACCAGATCTCCTTCGTTCTCACGATCCTCGTCGTCCATCATGATGACCATTCGACCTCTCTTGATCTCCTCTATCGCTCTTTCGACTCTTTTTATCGCTTCACTGCCCATCGTAGCGTTACCTTCCTGCTCCAATACCGGATTTTTGACTCTCATATATTATCATAATATCGATTGCTCTTATATTCACGAGCGGAGCTCTTGACATAGTGATATTTTTGGGATATAATCCCGTCCACATAAACAAAGAGCGTTTATGAATGTGAATGCTGGGGTATCGCCAAGTGGTAAGGCAACTGGTTTTGGTCCAGTCATTCGGGGGTTCGAATCCCTCTACCCCATCCATTTTGGATCCCAGGATCCATCTTCTCTTTTATACGGACGCGGGATAGAGCAGTCCGGTAGCTCGTCGGGCTCATAACCCGAAGGTCGGGGGTTCAAATCCCTCTCCCGCAACCAGAAACTTCCTTTGAATTTTCCATACAAAACAGACTTGCAAACAGTGTTGATCATCAGAACAAATCGTATTACTGCTGCGCGTCCCAAGGATGAGAATCCCCCTTTAGCCTTCTTTAATCATAATGTCTCTGAGATCGAGTTAGAAGCTGGACAAAAGATAGTCGTACTCATTTGTGTCTCATATTCGTCAATTTGACTATTTTTAAAAAAGTCGTTAAAATGACGATATTGAAGGACAAAAGGCTATGGTATGCAAAAAATCGATCATAAACTTTTTATCGATGTTCTCAAAGCCAACGGCATCACCCAAAAAGCGTTTGCCGAGTACGCCAAGATCCCTTATGACACCGTAACGGGTTGGAAAAAAAAGGGCAAGGTGCCTACCTATGCAATGGTGATCGTCAAAGATATGGCGTATCGTATGCAACTGGATGAGCAGGTGCGCCAAACATTGCAACGGCGACACAAAAGAGAGCGCATCGAGGTGGTCGGTCTGAAACCGAATGAGCAAAAACGCATCGAAGCGGCTTTTTGGGGCAGTAACTATACTGCCGGCGAGATCATAGAAAACGCCAAAAAAGGCGATAAGGCAACACTCAAACGCCTCAAAGAGAATCTGCCTGACGATCTATATGAACGGGTGGTTAAATAAATAGTTTCAATCTTTAATGTTTTCCCGGAGAGCAACGGTGAAGTAAGGAAAACCGCTTACGATATGTTTATATCTTTTTCAAGTTTTTTCAATGTCGCCAATATCTCGTCGAATGCAGGATAGTTTCCGTATATCATTTCACGCATATTTTTGTAATCTTGTCTCAGTCTCTTTTCGATCTCTTCAGATGGAAGGAGCTTCAATGTCCCCG
>CAZYUW010000132.1:0-13066 GCA_964650685.1 uncultured Nitratifractor sp. | reverse complement strand
AGATATGCATGGGCAAAAAGATTGTCAAAGACAGAAAAAAAAGGGAGTTTTTGATCGGAGCTTATCAGAGCAAACTTTTCAACTCCTGGCTCTCCAGAAGAGTGGCCATATGCAGACTGCTGGATTCTTTTGACGAAAAAGAGACGGAGAGTGTGGAAGGTCTGCCTCCAGGGGTCTTGAGCGGGCTTTCCGGTCAAAAGAGCTTTTTCAAGATCCTGAAAGGCGATATCATGATGCACTATCCGTACGGCAGGATATTTTATGCCGAGGATCTTTATGCAGAATCCAGACGATTCATAAAAAAAGAGATCTCCGTGACAGGTTTGCTCTCAGGACGCAAAGCGTCGCTGTCGGCGGAATCGGCATATCTCCTGGAGTCTATGTGCAGGGATGATTCGATAAAAGAGCATGGAGGCAGAAGATATGCGTGGATATTTCCGGACAATATAGAAGGCAGATATGTCGAAGAGAGGGCGCACTACGAACTTTCGTTCACGCTTCCAAAGGGCAGTTACGCCACCGTAGTGGTGGATGTGCTCAGGGGTAACATGTCGTAGAGGATCGATTGATATGGCAGCCAATTCAGACGAAAATATAGATATCGAAGATCTGATCATCTGCCCCAGATGCGATACGATCCACAAAAAAACCGTACTGGGACACAACAGGGTGGCCCACTGTTCAGAGTGCGGCAGGATACTCTACTCCGGTGAGGAAGATTTCGTCAAAAGAGGTATCGCTCTATCCGTCACGGGATTGATTCTCTTTGTGGTGGCGGTGAGTTTTCCTCTCGTTCGTATTTCGACTCTGGGGCACGAGAACTATGTCAGCATAGTCTCTATGATAGAGGATCTGTACGGCAGTGGATATATAGTGGTCGCCTCCATAGTGACCTTTGTTATCGTTCTCTTCCCTGCGGCCATACATATGACATTCATGGTCGTTGGAGTGTTGATGAGCAAAAGATTGGCGGCAACGGTGTGCAGGAGACTTTTGAGCATACTCTCTATAATGGCTCCGTGGAATATGGCGGATATTTTTCTTGTAAGTATCCTCGTCTCTGTCGTCAAATTGACGGGATATGCCCAGATACAGTTCGGAGCGGCTTTCTGGGCCCTGGTGTTTTTCGTGTTGACCGATCTGATGCTTGGTATGTCGGTAAAGATAAACGAGATGTGGGAGAACTATGGATATGTCTATGGCGAAAACTATACAAAAGACAACATCTCCGGAGCCGATACAACCCGGGAGCGTAGATTTGTCAGATGCAAAATATGTGATGCCGTAAATATCGACGCGGGTGGAGATACCGTGTGTTACAGATGCGGTATAAGAGTATACGGCGATATCTCTTCGAGTATCGCGAGAGCATGGGCTTTTTTGCTCACAGCCGTCATACTGTATTTTCCGGCAAACATATACCCTATACTCGTAAGCCACGATCTGGGCGGAGTCACTGAAAACACGATTATTGGGGGTATCATACTGCTGTACAACGAAGGTTCGTGGTTTATCGCCGGTATAATACTCGTCGCATCCGTATTCGTTCCCATATTGAAGTTTCTTTTGTTATCATATTTGCTTGTAAATATCCACAGGCCATTGGGCAGCAGCAGTAGGTCTCAGCAGCACAGACTCTATTATATATCCGAGATAATAGGCCCCTGGTCCATGGTAGATATTTTCGTGGTGGCTATTTTGGCGGGGCTGGTTCATGTCGGCGGTTTCGAGATAACCGCTGGCCCCGGAGCGAGAGCGTTTGTGCTCATGGTGCTTTTTACGCTGCTCTCCGCCTATTCCATCGATACCCGTTTTTTCAGGGAAAGAGGAGATAGATGATCCATGGATGAGATAAAGAGTCCGATAGAGAAACCGGGTAGAGTGTTCAATCTCCTGACTTCGATATGGATCGTACCATTGGTGGCGCTGCTGGTGGCGCTGTGGCTGGTGTGGCAGCATTTTGCCAGGCTTGGTCCCGAGATAGAGATCAAATTCACGAGCAGCGGCGGACTTTCGGTGGGGCAGAGTGTCGTCAGATTCAGGGATGTTCCGGTAGGAAAAGTGACTCATATCAGGATAGACAGTGACGGTGATGGTGTCGTGGTTACGGTCAGGATGCAAAAGAGTGCCTCTTCGTATCTCAATGCGAGCACCAGATTCTGGATCGTCAAGCCCGAAGTGAGTTATACCGGAGTCAAGGGACTCGATACGCTCTTCAGTGGCAGCTACATAGCGATGTACGCCAAAAAGATGGAAGGCAGCAGAGAGAGCTTTACCGGCCAGGAAACAGCGTATAGAGATATAAACGAGGGGAGCTACTATATGGTGCAGGGTAGCAGCTCCAACAATCTCGTCGCCGGAACTCCGGTCAACTACAAAAATATTCAGGTGGGGCAGGTTGAGCAGATGCTGCTCGATCCTGACGGGGAACATGTCAATATGGTACTTTTCATAGAAAAAAAGTACGACTATCTCATAA
This sequence comes from uncultured Nitratifractor sp., assembly GCA_964650685.1. Lineage (GTDB taxonomy): Bacteria > Campylobacterota > Campylobacteria > Campylobacterales > Sulfurovaceae > Nitratifractor. Next base: position 10,587 of record CAZYUW010000132.1, on the reverse strand, counting down.
ACGCTTCTACGAGATTCTGGGTGGATGATCTTTTCAATTTCGATCTTGGTGCCGGCAAGGCGCGATTCAGGATGGCCCCTCTGAGTAATCTGATTCTTGGGGGTATATCTTTCGAAACCCGTTTCGACAAAAAATACCCCCCACTGCCGCCAAAACACTTCTTTACTCTCTATCCCAGTCGATCCATGGCACAATCCATGATACTGGAGGGTACTCCTGACTACAGTAGTTTCATTTTCGTTTTCGAAGGAGATATCGCGGGTCTTCGCAGAGGAGTACCCATCAGATATATGGGCTTTCCTGTCGGAGAGATAACCTCCATTTCGCCATCGTACGATTCCAAACGGAGAACGGTCGTAAGCAGAGTCGAAGGCAGGATAGACACCAGAGCTTTCGCTGATGGAAAGATCAGTGGCAGAGACAATATGGCTGCCGCCATAGAGGATGGATTGAGAGCGCGTGTCGTCTTGTCGAACTTTTTGACCGGGGCTTCCGAGGTCGAGCTCTACCACAGTACGGTCAAACCCTCGGGTCCCTCGAGGATCGAATGGAACGAGGCTGTTGTCATCCCCGCCGATCCTTCCAAAAGCGGAAACATCATGAAAAGTTTTGCCGATATCTCATCAAAAACCGACAAACTTCTCGGATCGCTGCAAGATTTTTTGAACGAAAACAGAAGCGTTACCTCCTCTATACTAAGGGAACTCAACGCTACGGTGGCGGATGTCAGGAGCTTTACATCCAGCGACTCTTTCGCCGCTTTTCCTGACAAGATGTCCAAAACACTCAAAGAGTTCGATCGTACACTCAGAGTGCTTAAACGGACGATAAGGGGGTATGGTCCCGGTTCACTTTTTGGGGCAAAGCTGGAGCAGACCCTCAGAGAACTTCACGAAAGTGCGGATCAGACCAATATGTTGCTGAGGAAACTCAACAAAAAACCCAATTCCCTGATATTTGGAGATTGATATGAAAAGATTGTACCTGATCATCGCTCTTGTGCTCCTGGTGTCCGGATGCACCCAGAGCAGCATACAGTATACGGTGCCCGATCCCTCTGAAGCTCCCGTCAAATATCGCAGAAACTTTTCGCAGATCGGAGTAGAGAAGATAACTCTGCCGGCCTATCTCGAAGAGAGCAAGATAGCCGTGGAGACCGAACCGGGAGTCTATCTATACAAAAACGCGCTATGGGCGGTACCGCTACAAAAAAGATTGAGATCCATGCTTGTTTCTTATCTCCAGCACAGCTTCTCCACCCCGGAAGTTTATGAGTATCCGTGGGGTATCCACAAAGAGAGAGGTTTGCGTCTCAAGGTCAATATCACAAGATTTATCTACTCCGGCAGGAGGGTCGTGCTTGAAGCGGGATATCATATCTCGCGTATTCCTGCAGGCGCGAACAGAGGAAGACTCTTTTCCGTTTCGGTCGAAGCCGACAGCGATACAAGATCCATAATAGGAGGTATGGGTAGAGCGTACAACGCTTTGATGAAGAGAATAGCGGCCGATATATCTCGCTCTTTTTGATATAGCTTCCGGATTGTCCAAGCGGGTCGAGCGCTGCCGTTTCAGGATCGCTTGCGGAACTGATCGATCGGGATATGAATATCGCTCGCGTTTCGCAGATCCTTGATCCAAACCTCTCCCGCGGCGAGCTCGTCTTCTCCGATTATGACGGCGTACGCGACTGCCGCCTTGTCTGCCGCTTTGAGATGTGCCTTGAGGCTCTTCGTCGAATACTCGACGACAACACGCTCGCTTTTTCTCTTGTCTCTGGCAATAGAGAGCAGTGTTTCGACCGCTTCGGGAACCATCGCGCCCATATAGTATCCCTCTCTCTCTTTCTCCCGTTGCTTCAGCAGCTCCATTATTCTTTCGATACCCAGGGCGAAGCCTACTCCAGGGACAGGTCGTCCGCCGAGAAACTCCACCAGACGGTCGTATCGTCCTCCGCCGGCTATGGAACTTTGTGCTCCTATCTCGTCGTTGACGAATTCGAAAGCGACTCCGGAGTAGTAATCCAGTCCACGGACGAGGTTGTTGTCCTCTTCGTATTCGATTCCGGTACTTTTGAGCAGTTCTTTGAGTCTGGCCAGATCTCCGGAGCACTTTCCGCATAGCTGCTGGCTCAATCTGGGTGCGTCTGTCAGCAGGGAGCGACACTTTTCGTTTTTGCAATCCAGTACTCTTATCGGGTTCGTTTCTATGCGCCTTTGGCAGTCGTCACACAATGAATCGGAGATGGTTTTCAGATGATCGAGCAGATCTTCTCGATAGGGCGGCATGCACTCTTTGCAACCAAGAGAGTTTATCTTGACCCTGTAGCTCACCTCGAGCTCGTCAAATATGTCGGCCAGCATGACGATCAGGGTAAAATCCTCTTCGACGGCTGCCTCCGCGAAACTCTCTACCCCAAACTGATGAAACTGTCTCAAGCGTCCTTTCTGCGGTCTCTCGTAACGAAACATCGGACCGAAGTAGTAGAAGCGATATCTGCGTCCCTGCTGTCTGTCCAGTTTGGCCTGGATGAACGCCCGTACGACACCGGCGGTGCCCTCGGGCCTCATAGACACATCATTGCCTCCCTTGTCGGTGAAGCGGTACATCTCTTTGCCTATAATATCGGAGCTTTCGCCGACCGAGCGCTTGAACAGAGCTGTCTCCTCCAGTATGGGGGTCTCTATATATTCGAAACCGTAATTTTCAGCTATTCGCGCGGCCGTCTCCGTGATATGGCGATATCGTTCGGCGTCTTCGAAAAGCAGGTCTTTCATCCCCCGCAGTGCATTGATCATAGACAACTTTCCTCTCTTTTGCTTGCATATTACACCAGTATAGTCTCATGGGATTATAGCGAAGTGTTCTATAACTATTGCTCCAGGATTGGGTGTTTTTTTCAGTCTCGTTGGTTGTTCCGTTACGATCACAACCAGCACGGATATCTCTCTATCGATCCCTCTTTCAGCATCGAGTCCAGTCTGGACATGGCTTTTGCCACGATAAGAGACAAATGCGCTTCACTATACTCTCCGGTATAGCTTTTTGTCACTACCTTGTCGATCTTTCCCTCTTTGTCGTATGTGCTGTTTATCTCTCCCTTGCCATAGACGATAACCTTTGCAGGCTTTCCTATTTCGTTATATGTGAAGCCGAGATGTACCTCTCCAATCCTGAGATCGTCTATCTCGTCCCGATCGTTATATGATATCGATATATGCTCTTTGTCGCTCTTGATTTCTCTGAGTCGTCGTTTTTCCGTATCGTCGTATCGATAAACGAATTTCTCTACTTTTCCCCCTCTGTCTATAGTGGCGGCATCGATCTTGCCGTAGTCGTCGTATCGTACCGATTTGGTGACTAGACCATCCGAGCAGGAGATGGGCAATCCGTTTTCGTTGAAAATATATTTCATTGTGCCGTTGGATGTACTGAGCAGTTTTTGGCGCTTCGTATCGCCATATGAGAAGTAGTATGTCCGTGAATCATGCATGTTGCTCTTCAAGTCACTCGTTTCCACGATGGTCATAGCCACATCTTCATACGCACGAAAAATAAACCTTTTGTGTTTGAGTCGTTCTGTGCCGAACGCGTCGTACTCCAGTAGACTCTCTATTCGTCCCATTGGTGTCTCATAGTTCATCTCCAGGAGTGCCTTGTCGCCATTTCGCGTTATCGAAACCAGTCTGTAATCATCATTGTCATATTCGTACAGGTATCCAAAGACTCTTTTGTCGTCTTCAACCACCTCTCTCAATACTCCTTCGCTGTCAACGACAAAAACGATATCTCTTCCTGTGGCTTCGTGGTGCAAGCGGACCCCTTCATGGGGATATCGAAAACCAATATACAAAGACGAGTTTCCATCGGTTGCGTTTTGCACGATCCTGTCGATCCTGCCGTTTTCGTATACGATAGTGTAAGAGCGGTCGCGATATCGGTACTCGACGAGTTTTCCATTTTTGTCGAAAATCAGAGCAGCTCCGTCGCATTTGACGGCATAACCGTTATCGGTCTTCTCTATGCTTCTGTTTTTGTATCTGAACACTCCTTTACTGTTTTTGTCTTTCGTGTATACAGAATATCTGCCATTCTCGGCATCGAAAAAGAGCAGAGTGTCTTTGCCATTTGGTTTGATATAGCTTTCTATACTCAAAGACCAGTATTTTCCTATGAGACCTTTCGTCTTTTTGGTGTTTCGATAATTTAGTGATATGTCGAATCTTCTGCATCCACATCCGTTGTCGTTGTGCGTTATCGACAGATCGCCCGTTTGATAGTCCACTTTGTAGTCAGGCATATGGAGGAGTGCCAGTGGAGCACTCTTTTTTATAGTGTGTGACTGCGGACTCTTATTCGTCGCTTTGGGCTTTTGCCAAAGCTCTCCCTTTTTCGTACCGATAACAGGGGATCCCTTTTTTGGTGTCACTATGATGTTGTCACCCATTGTCCGCAGATTGTCTATTCCGTTTTGTACGAACTCCTCTTGCCAGCTGTCTCCAGAGTCTCCGGAGTGATATATTGTATCGTCCGTGATAAAAACTATATGCTTTTCATCCAGTACGGCGATATCCTTTACCATACCGTAGAGTCCTTCGATCTCGAGTCTTTCCCATGAAGATCCGCCGTCTCTGGTTCTTAAAAGCAGGGGAGTCTTCATATCTTTGCCGTGTTGTGCTTTGAGATTTCTGCTGCCCGGAGTGTTATCTTCGCCAAAAGCTATCGCGAGTTTGCCGTTGTATCGCAATCCGTATATGATGCTGTCCGGTATCGTTATGCTCTGTGCGAGTTTTTGCTGTCGATTGTCTTTTTTGGAAAACCTGATCCGTATATCGGTCTTCTGGGCCCTGCACTCCGTTGGAACACCTTTTGAGAAACGCTTCTGTCCGGAGCGTACACTGTAGAGCTTTTCGAGGTCGGACGATCTGAGCGCCAGATAGTCTATTCTGAGATAGAGGTTGCCATCTCTGATGCTGTAGCGTATATCGCTCCCATCCTCGTTTTCGCAGCGGGAACCGCCTGTATCGTTGATATCCTCCGAGATTACGCACTGCAATGTAAGCGAGGGTATGTTTTTGGTGTTTTGTACGGCAAAATTCAGAAACAAAGAGGGCGGTTCAGGCTCTATCTCCTCTATCATATAGCTTACTACTATATCTCCAGCAGTGGGTAGAGTCTCTATGAAATCGTTTTTGTCGAATCTGTAGCACTTCATCGTAGAGTAGGGTGATGCAATATTTTTCATGGAGTCTTTTTGGGTTTTTTCATGGTGCTGGTCCGCGTACAGACATACCGACAACACTATGAGAACCAATAGATATACCACTCTTTTCATGATCGAATCTCCATCTGTTTTGGATTTATCATACAGATCTTTTGCTGAACCCGCGCATAGTTCGCCAATAAAACATTGGAAATCATTTGAATATCTCCGGGATATGGGATTTGTTCTGCATAATATCATACACTGTGCCGTGCTGTGAGCTTTTAAGGCAGAAGAGAAGTGGCTCCAAAGAAATTTTGTCCGCCGAAAGCAAGTTTCTATCGGTTTTGCGCTTTTTCCATGCGCATCGCCTCGAACTCTTCGGGACTCATTCTGCCGTCGTGGTTTATGTCCACTTTCTGAAAATATAGATTGGCTTTGAACTTTTTTGGATCGATCCCGTTGCGTTTGGCGCGAAAAATTCGAAACTCTTCAGGAGTGATATATCCGTCTGCGTTCGTGTCGAGAGTGGCAAAAGTGATCCCTTCGCGGCTTTTCTTCTCCTTGCGGGCATATTCGGGTCGCGGAAAAGTGTCGAACATCATCTCTGCGATGGCCTGCGCTTCCTCGAGGGTGACCGCTTTTTGCATGGAAGGCATCAAACCGAATTTGTCCATAGAAGCGCACAGTGCTTTTTCTACAGCCGGTTCAAGGGTGTAATCCACGATGAATCTGATCGCATCGGCTTTGACGGGGTATCTCTCCTTGACATGGAGCATGACTTCGTCCGCGGGAGGACCCGGCAGACGATCCTTCTCATCCGCTGTCACCGTTTCGACAGTGTGGCAGAGTTGGCATTTGTTGCGAAACGCTTCCTGGCCGTCGATAGGCTTGGCGGCACATACCGATATCAACAGGACGACTCCCGCCGTAGCTGTAGCTAAATATGCCGTTGCTCTCATTTTTGGATCCCTTTTCGCATTTTTCGTCTATTGTATTGGGGAATTGTGAACGATCGGTGTATCACTCAAAAAGTCGATTACGGTAAAAGACTTTCAAATCGACTCAGAGATGTCAAACTCTGAGGCATCGAAGCGGTTAGGCGGTAGATATTCAACACCTGGTATGCACCTCCCGATACCAGGCCGCATGTTTCTATAATGCCCATGAGAGTTCGTTAGAGCAACATGTCGATTGACATCTAAAGCGGCTGAGGTCAGCTCGTGGATCATAGAGATAGTTACACTTGCTCGACAGAGGCAGACATTGTATGTCACAGTTCGAGATAGTTCGTTATTTTGTCATGTATCCGGTCTATTTTGTCCGATGCGTCTATTATCAGGCAGGGGATGGATAGTTTTTCGAGCGCGATCAACATATGCTTTTGTACCTCCAGCAGGTACTTCACTCCTCTGGATTCGATATTGTCGAGATTTTTTGCTCCGATTCTTTCCGAGAGCGTCTCTTCGTCGGTTTTGAAAAATACGATATGCTCCGGCCAATCGCCATATAGAGCGAAATGATTGAGTGCGATAAGTTCTTCAAGTTCGGCTCCGCCGCTGGCCAGAGCGTATCCGATACCGGAGAGAAATCCTCGATCCGAAATGACGATCCTGTTTCTGGCTGGTTTTACCACCTCTTCATAGTTCTCAGCTCTGTCAGCCAGAAAGAGAAGCAGTTCCGCGCGGCTCGAGTGTATATCTCCTTCTAGCAGAAGTCTTCTCACCTTTTCTCCAAAACTGGTACCACCCGGTTCTTTGGTGACGACTATGTCCGGATATCTCTCTTTGAGTATATCTATCTGAGTGCTTTTGCCGCAGGTGTCGACGCCTTCGAAGATAATATACATCTATCGTCTCTTTCTTATCATTTCGTGTACCTCTTGCGGCAACAGATGATCCGCTTTGCCGTTGAAGTGGAGTATTGTTCTGACTACGGAAGAGCTGACGAACGCGTGCTCAAGGCTGGGCATAAGATATATGGTTTCGAGATCTTTTTTCAGCGAAGAGTTGGCGTAACCCATCTGCAATTCGTATTCAAAATCGCTTACAGCCCTGAGTCCTCGAATAATGATATTGGCGTCCAGTTCGTCCGACAGATTTACCAGCAGATTTTCAAATCCTATAACTTTTACATTGCTGAGACTTTCGGTAGCGGCTTTCGCCATCGATACCCTCTCTTTGTGGGAGAACATGGGTTTTTTGTTTTTGGATTCGGCCACGGCGACGATGACCTCGTCGAAAATCCTGCTGGCTCTGCGGACTATATCCATATGACCTACCGTGATAGGATCGAATGTGCCGGGGTATATGGCTCGTTTCATGATAGACTCTCTCCTTGTTGATCTGCTTTATGAATTATTTCGGACGACATCTTTGTCTTATCCTTTCCATCTTTTGTAGAGAGTGTTCTCTATACCGAGCGTGTCATAACATTTTCCGATGACGAATCTCTCCATGTCGTTTATTGTTTCCGCCGAAGAGTAGTACCCCATAACTGGAGGCGATATGATCACACCCAGTCTGGCGAGTTTTAGCATATTTTCCAGTGCTATAGCGGAGAAGGGCATCTCTCTGGGCGCCAGAAGCAGTTTTTTACCCTCTTTTATGACGACCGACGCGGCTCTGGTAGTCAGGTTGTCCGCTATTCCGCACGATATTTTCGCGAGAGTGTTCATGGTGCACGGGATTACAGCCATAGCGTCGATACCGTACGATCCGCTGGACACCGCCGCTGCTATATCTTTGTCATCGTATATCGTTAGTCTCTCCTGGTGTTCAAGTGCTCCGGCTATCAGAGCGTTGTCGGTGCAGATCAGATGCGTTTCCACGCTATCAGGCAGATACTGGACGAATCTCAAGCCCAGCTCCGTACCGCTGGCGCCCGTTACAGCTACAAGCAGTTTCATTTTCTCCGCGCCTTTTTTTTGGAAATTGTATCTTTTTTCAACATCAAGAACTCTTGCTTGAGACGAGAAATCTCTTTTTCGAGTCGCTGGATATCTTTTTGGATTTTTTCATATCTGTCCTCAGTATCTTTCAGTCCGGCATCGCCCCGTAACTGAGCGTCGGCGATGCCCCGATCCAGTATGTATGTATATTTGCGTCCACCAATCTTTTTGAGTTTCGTTTCGAGTTTTCCCGCTCTGGCCTTTTTCAGGGTTTCGGAGTATGTGTAGCCATATTTCCTGGCATACTCTTCTATGGATAGCCATCGCGCTTTTTCCGAATCGTCTCTCTTCTTTTTGGTTGCTGCCGCAGACAGCCTTTTCTTCTCACCGTTTCCAGCTCTGGTTACATGATATACGCTTCTGAGGTCGTACTCTCTGTATCGTCCCGGTTTTTTTCTTCCTTCGCCTCCATAGCTCAGCATCAGAGCTGTCTTTTTCCTGCGATTGGTCCATCCTATGAACATTCCACTGTGTTCTATGCCATTGTAGGAGTAGTTGATGTGATAGATCCAGTCTCCAGGTCTCAATCTGGCCAGATCGACATACGGTCCTTTTTTTGTGCTGTTATATATGACGATACGCCTGTTTTTTGGAAAACCTGCTCTTGTGTAGGCCGTATCCATCCAGTTCCAGCACGATCCCCTTATGATCTCTTTGTCCTCAACCATTTTGCGGGCTTGCGCGAGTACCCGTCTGGCTGCCGCGTCGGCTCTTTTTTCGGCACTCTCTATTATAGGCATATAGTTTTTGCCTCTTGGAAAAGAGATAGTGGAAGCATCTGTCACGACTATGGCGAACATTGTGGCCATCAGAGTGATTATTGTTTTGCTTGACATGTGTAGGATTGTATCCAAAAGTTCCAAAATAACAGTAAGAATCTGATTTTGAAAGCAAAAAATGGAGCGGGAGACGGGATTCGAACCCGCGACCCCAACCTTGGCAAGGTTGTGCTCTACCCCTGAGCTACTCCCGCGCAAAAGTATCTGGTGGTACCTCGGGCCGGAGTCGAACCGGCACACCACAAGGGCGGCAGATTTTGAGTCTACTGTGTCTACCAATTCCACCACCGAGGCATTCGGATGAGTGGAATTGTAGAAAAAGCTACCTTAAAGCCTGTTTATTCTACGGCTTCTTTGAGCAGTTTGCCGGGTTTGAATCTGACTCCGTATTTGGCGGGAACCTTTACCTTTTTGGTTGTTCCGGGTATCGTAATTTCTCTTTCGTCTTTCTTTACCGCTTTGAACGATCCAAATCCAAGAAATGAAACGCTATCTCTCTTTTTCAACGCTTCGGTGATAGTCTCCAGCGCCGCGTCGATTACCTGATCGGTATCTTTTTTGGATAATCCACTCCTCTTCGCTACCTCAGCGATAAACTCTGATTTTTTCATTTTGCAACCTCCTTCGCATACTATATTTTATCATAAAAGTGTCAAAAGAAGACACAATATCCCTTTTGTTGGCTGGTTGTGCTTTCCGCGCGATTCTATCCGTTACTTTTCGGGACTGAAATTTTTGGTTGTTTCTGGTACCATCATTGTCTAAAAAGAGATTTTCCGACACAATCCCAAATCCCTAAATAGAAAAACAATGAAATAAGCACAGATGTCGCAAAATACGAAGAAAGCCAAAGAAAAAGCCCACTCAACGCTTTCCACCCAATGGGTGAGCTTTTTCTCCAGAGGTTGGAAGTATGACACAAAGCATTTTAAATTTGACAGCATAGAATCTCTTTATGCTTTTAAATGCATACTGCGTACAAGCTGGCAGAGACATACGATACAGACAATCCGTTACAAACTTTACAATATTGCAGGAAAAGTGATTGCCAATACCGGACAAACAATACTGAAGGTCAATAATCAATTTATATAAATGCTCAATACCATGCGGGAGAGGATCTATCGGGTAAGCCCGGAATAGTTAGACGATAGCTATACAAATCTCTCAACTCACTACTTTGTTACAAGATACCCTTGTCTGAAAAAAAGCGAATAGCTTCAAAATACTCTTTTTTACGGACTGTCAATACAAACTCATACAAGTTGAGAACATTTCCTAATCAAAGTGTACGGTCATAGTAACCTGCTTTTACGATTTTTTGTGGTTGGGGGTTTCTATTTCGGGATTTGGGACAATGCAGGATATATCCCCATATAAAATTAATATGTTATAATATGGTCATTTCGATATTTTGTCGGCGAGGAGGCAGCAGCAGTGAAGACCGGTATAATCATCGGTGCGATCATTTTGATATACGGCACTTTTTCGACGCTATTTCACGATAGATCTCTTGTTGGAAACATAGGGAGAATCATAGGCGAAAACAATCTGAAACTATTTGGTTATTTGGCATATGTGGATCTGTTGATATTGTTGATTCCCCTGTACAGGTTTTTTAAAAATCCGGTACTTACGAAAAGAATTGATATCTA
>CAZYUW010000131.1:0-14904 GCA_964650685.1 uncultured Nitratifractor sp. | reverse complement strand
TTCCGGACAGTAGAATCTATTGCCCACCGGATTTACTCGAAGTTAATTTTTGATGATGCAGAATATTTTGGCTAAATCTGTCTTGCACTATATACTTTAATCTATATAGAAATCTATATAGAATTTGGTTGTGATGGATATGATTCAGCACTTTTGTGGTCGATTTTGGTTCCGTTCTTTTTCTGTGTCGTGAAAGCTGCTTTGATCTGAGAAGAGTGGCGGCCGCTATGTGTTCAAAAAGAGAAATCAACTTTAAGCAGCAGTGTGGCCTTTAGTGTCAGTGGATTTCCCCTTCAAGAAGCGAAACCTCTTTAAGGGAACTTTTGTATTGCTGTGCGGATATCCTGTCGACAGGCTTATGTCGTTAATGGTGATCCGTTCAGTGTTTTTTTGTCCATGACAAAAAGTGCCGCAGAAACATAAAAGTGTTTCATTGCAACTTTTTCTATATATCTATTTGCATAAAATCATTTGCGATTTGAACGGTTCCGGTGTAGTACCTCTTCGCTTCTTCGAGCAGCTCGTTTGTTCTTTCTTTGTTGTCGTATCTGGGGCTGATATGGTTCAGGATCAATCTTTTCACTCTCATTTTTTCAGCGACAATCGCTACCTGTCTGGCTGTGGAGTGTTTGTATTTTTTTTCCAGACTGTCAAAATCTTTTTGGGTATAGGTGGCCTCATGTATCATCAGATCCGCTTCGGTATACTTCATAAACAGTTCCGGTCTGTCATTGTCACCTCCAATGATCACTCTTTTCCCGGGTATTGTATTTCCGAGTAGATTTTTTCCATCGATTGTTTTGCCATTTTGCAAGGTGATGATCTCGCCCCTTTTGAGTTTTCCCAAAAGCGCTCCATTTGGAACTCCCAGAGAAAGAGCTTTTTCAATGTCCAGCTTTCCGGGTCGATCGTTTTCTGTCAGAACGAAGCCAAAAGAGGTTATCGAGTGTGAGAGCTCTACGCACTCTATGTGATAGTTTTCGAAATCAAACTTATCTCCACTTTGAATCTCTACGATATCCAAATCGAAAGAGAGCTTCAAATCGCTGATGCGAAATACGGTTTCTATCAGTTCGACTATTCCTGCAGGAGCATATAGAGTTAGTTTTTTTCCACAGCTTTGCATCCCTCGTGAAGCCATGAGTCCAAAAAGGCCATAAATGTGGTCGCCATGCATATGGGTTATAAAAATCTTTCCCAATCTGCCTAAACGAAGAGAGCTTTTCATGATATTGTGCTGTGTGCCTTCACCACAATCGAAAAGTATCCACTCTCCGCTTTGATCCGGTATCAGGGCAGTCGCGGAAACATTTCTATGTGGAGTCGGGATGCCGGCGGAAGTTCCCAGAAAAGTTATCCGCATTTCAAACTTCTATTTTCGTTATAGTAACTTATGCAAATATACAATTCCACCCCCCTTCCCGAAAAGTAGAAATTTATCTTTTTGTTATAATTACGATATAGAAATAATAACATAACCCTTCCTGTCTTCAGGAAAAAGGTGGAAAATGGACAATAAATACAAAAGAGCACTGGATAGGATGTTGGAGATGATGGTAAATGCGGGCGGTAGCGATTTGCATCTGAAACCTTTTTCTACCCCTAAAGCCAGGATAGCAGGCAATATCGAACCTTTGACGGAAAAAAAACTGGATCAGGACTTTTTCGAATCTTTGATAGAGATTGTACTCAGCCCCAGACAGAAAAGTGAATTGCGTGACGAGAAAGATGCGAACGGTTACTATGTCAGTTCCGGAGGTATCAGGTTTAGATTCAATCTTTTTATGCATATAAAAGGCTATGCTTTTGTATTCAGGGTTATACCGACGAAGATATCAACTATCGAAGAATTAAGACTACCCGAAACATTGGAAAAATTTATAAGTTTCGAGAGAGGACTCGTGCTTGTTACCGGTGCTACAGGCAGCGGTAAGTCCACAACGATGGCTGCGCTGATAAATGGCATAAACAGAACGAGGAAGCAGCATATCATAACGATAGAAGATCCGGTTGAGTTCGTTCATGAAGACAACAGATGCATAATAGAGCAAAGAGATGTAGGAGAACATGCCAATAGTTTTCATGGCGCGCTGATAGCAGCTTTGAGAGAGGATCCTGATGTCATTGTAATAGGCGAGATGAGGGATTTACATACCATAGAAACTGCTCTGCACGCAGCCAATACCGGACATCTTGTCATATCCACACTTCACTCACTTGATGCCAGAGAGACAATCAATAGAATTATTAGTGTGTTTCCCACCCATGAACAGAACAGGATCCGAATAAGTCTCGCTTCTGTGCTCAAAGGAATACTTTCACAGAGACTTGTAAGAAGCGTGGATGGCAAAAGAGTACCGGCAGTTGAAATTTTGATATCTTCGGATAGAATCAAAGATCTGATAATGAAAAACAAGGAAACGGAAATAGTGGACGCTATAGAGGAGGGCGGCGTTTATGGTATGCAGACATTCGATCAATCGCTGTACGATCTCTACAAGGAGGGTATTATCGATTTCGATGAAGCCATATCGGCATCGTCGAGTCCCCACGATCTAAAACTCAGAATATCCAGCAGCGAGGCTTTGTCTCCTGACGAGGCACACGAGCTTCTGGATCAGGACGATCTGCCATCCTCGGAAGATCAAATAGGATTTTTCCCCTCGTAGCGACTTGGGTTGTTTGAATTTCGCGCGCGATTGTGGTGGGTGGAGAGATCCAGATTTCAACTCCCTTTGCAAGATGGAGCGTCGAAACGAAAGCTATTTCGAATCGACTGCAAAAATGGTCTGAGTAGGATATGCGAACTCCAGTTTGTTCGCGTTGAAGTTGCGGAGTATCTGTAGATTGATTCTGTTTTGAGTTTCAAATATGCCGGCACCTTTTTTGATATAGTATATAAATCTGATATTCAAAGATGAGTCTCTGAATTCCGTAAAGGCCGTTACGACATCTTCTTGAGTGTTGGTATCGTTTTTTATGATATCCGTTAGGATTTTCATGGCCAGCTCCATCTTTTCCGGCTCCGTATCGTATGTCAGCCCGAGATCCATCGTGACTTTTCTGCTTGGTTCACTTGTTATGTTGACTATCGTCTCGTCTGCTACGAACTGATTGGGGATCGTGACCATTCTGCCATCGAGAGTTTCGAGGCGTGTGCTTCTTATGCCCACTTCCCTGACAAAGCCGTCGTAGTCTTTTACCATGATTCTGTCTCCGACGACGAACGGCTTGTCCACAAATATCGTAAAACTCCCAAAAAGATTGGCCAGAGTATCCTTGGCGGCGAGAGCGAGAGCGAGACCGCCTATACCGAGACTTGCCAGCACAGCCTTTACATCGTATCCGGCATTGTCCAGCGCTACTATCGCGGCGATGACCCATACGGATATCTTCAGACCTTTTCGAATGATAGGCAGCAGTTGATCGTCCAGTTTGCCTTCGCTCTCTCTTACATATGGTGCGAGATATGTCTCTATGATGGCATCCAGCAGTCTTACAAGCATCCATGCCAGGGTGAAGATTATCAGTACATAGTATGATTTGGCGAGAATGGATGCGGCCGTATCTGAGAGCTTGAGGGTGTGTATCGAGTACCAGACACCAAATATGATGAGAGAAAATACCACCGGCTCTTCGAGCATATCTACGATAATGTCGTCAAATCTATTTTTGGTCGAAGAAGTCAATCGCTTGATAAAGTTCCCTATGAGCCAGTAGACAGTTTTGGCGATGACTACCGATACTATAACGCCGATGGCGGCGATGGCCCACGACGAAACGGTATTGCCGTAGAATGTCCTGCCAAAAATTTCACTCACTGAAATCCCCCCCTTTTTTAATCTCTATTTCCTTCCGATCGTTACAGAATTATCGGCTGGAAGTGTCCAGACGGTTTATCTTTTCGACTCTCTGGGCATGTCTGCCTCCCTCGAAAGGCGTTTCTATAAAAGCGTCGATCATGCTTTGTACCACACCCATACCCACCACTCTCTGTCCAAAGCATAGTATCTGGGCATCGTTGTGGGCGCGACTCATCGCTGCCGTATAGGCGTCGTGGCATAGTGCCGCCCTGATGCCTTCTATCTTGTTGGCGGCTATGCTTATTCCTATGCCGGTGCCGCAGATCAATATTCCGAAACTTCCTTCGTCCTCTCTGACCGCAAGGGCGCATTTTCTGGCATAGTCCGGGTAGTCGACCCTGTCGGCACTCTCGGGCCCCATATCGGTTATATCGTGCCCTTTTGATCTGACATATTCTATGATTTCCGCTTTGTAGGCGAATCCGGCGTGATCGGTAGCGATATAGAATCTCACTTCTTACTCCTTGCTCGTTTATGATGGGATAATCAGCTGCAATATCCATCCGACTGGCGCGAAAAGCAGCTTGGAAAGAGGCGTGAAGAGTACGGCTACAAGTATGATCATCCCGTATGGATAGATTTTTTCGTACAGATCCACGAAGGATCTCCAGCCTGCTTTGGCAGCCAGATATCGAAGTGCCTGGGAGCCATCGAGAGGGGGGATTGGCCACATGTTGAAGACGGCGAGTACGACATTCAGCATGACGCTTTGAGCGACAAATATATACAAAAAGACTCCCGTAATCGATTGCGGGGGATAGAAGAGCGGCAATATGGTGGCAAAGAGCACGGCCATGATCAGATTGTAGGTGATGCCCGCGAGGGAGACCGCGACGGCAGCTCCGTAACCTCCCCTGGAAACTACTATGCGCATATCTACAGGTACTGGTTTTGCCCAGCCAAATAGAAACGGCGCGTTGGTAAAGTAAAGTATGGCGGGTATGAGCAGTGTCCCGACAGGGTCGATATGCACCAGGGGATTCATGCTGAGTCTGCCCATGCTCTTGGCTGTCGAATCGCCGTATTTGTAGGCTACCCAGCCATGCATTATTTCGTGGCCGACGATCGCTGGTATCAGCGCGCATACAGAAGCGATTACCTTTACAAGATCCAAATCACTCATCTCTAACGATCCTTTGGTTTTTCGAACTGGAAGCTGTCCACACTTCTGCCGACTCTGTTCCATCTGACACTGAATCTATATCTGTTCCAGGCGGCTTTGCACTCGTCAGACTCCAGTGCTTCGTTTTTACATACAGCCTTGAGGGACTGATGGTCTCTGCCGCCACCTTTGCCATACATCACCCGTTCGTAGCTGCGGTATTCGAGACTGAAGTAGATAACCCATGGTTTGCCTATGATGAGACTGTATGGCACAGAACCCCAGAAGCGGCTGTCTTCTGAGTTGTCTCTATTGTCTCCTATCATGTAGAAGTGATCTTTTTCGACCTTTTTGTAAAAGGCGTTTATGGGGGCGCCGCCAAGTGAATAGGTTTCCGCTTCGGGCAACTCTTTGATATAGACTGGTTTCATATCTATGCTCATGATGCTGTTGGCCAGCAGTATGAAGCTGTTGGCGTCATACTCGGGTTTGTACTGTATGCCGGGATATTTGTCCATGTATGGGTTGACTACCCACAGTTTGCCCATAGCCCGTACCAGCTTGCTTTTTTTGTAGTTTTTTTCGATGTACTCATCCCCTTCGTGGAAGTGGATGAGTAGATGTTTGTCGTAAAATATGATTTCGTCTCCACCGACGGCAACGCATCTTTTGACGAAGTGAGTTTTGCGATCTTTGGGTACATAGAAGATAACAATATCTTCTCTTTTTGGCCTGGGTCCCTCTATGAGGTGGCCATTTCCGTTGAAATCGGGCAGTATTTTGAGCCCGATCCAGGGGATCTCGGGTATCGTGATACCGTAGCTAAACTTCTTGGCGAAGAGAAAATCTCCTATGAGTAGGGTTCGCTTCATCGATCCGCTGGGTATGACGAAAGATTGCGCGACAAAAAATATCAGCAACAGTACTATTATTATAGTTCCGGTCCAGGTTCCGGAAAAGCGGTAGAGTCCGATAGCGAATTTTTTCATGATATTTTTCTCGTTTTGGCGGCTTTGAGCGTATTTTCAAGAAGCATCGCGATGGTCATGGGTCCGACGCCGCCAGGTACCGGGGTTATATGGCTGCACTTCGTAGATACCGCGTCGTAATCGACATCGCCTACCAGTTTTCCCTCATCGGTTCTATTGATGCCTATATCTATCACTACAGCTCCGTCCGAAACCATATCCTCTTTGATCAAGCCCGGCACTCCGGCTCCGACTATGACGATATCCGCCCGCGATGTGTGGGCTTTCAGGTCACGAGTGTATATATGGGTCACCGTCACTGTGGCATTGGCATTCAGGAGCAGTGCCGCCATAGGTTTGCCGACGATGTTGCTGGCCCCCACGATGCAGACATCTTTGCCCTGAAGCTCTATGTCGTACTCTTCGAACATACGCATCACCCCCAGAGGCGTGCACGGTACGAACGAGTCGAGTCCGGCGGCCAGCCTGCCGACATTGTATGGATGGAAGCCGTCGACATCTTTGCCCGGGTCTATTCTCTCGAGTATCTTGTCTGTATCTATCTGTCCAGGCAGAGGTAATTGAACCAGTATGCCGTCTATATGGGGGTTGTCGTTGATCATTTCGATAGTGTTGAGTATCTCGCTCTGATTTATGGAGTCGGGCATATTGTGGGTTATGGAGTAGAATCCGACCTCTTCGCACGCTTTGGCTTTCATCTTTACATACGCATGGCTGGCCGGATCGTCTCCGACCAGTATCACAGCCAGACCTGGTACGATGCCACGCTCGTTTTTTAGCGTGTCTGTCTCATGTTTGACCTGTTTTCTGATTTTTGCCGCCAGGCTCCTGCCGTCTATGATTGTGGGCATACTTGACCTCTCTCGCGGAGATATCCGTAAAATTTTGGGTATTATAACGAAAAATAATTAGGAAGCGGGATGAGAAGGGCGCGCTCTATAACGGTTGTGTTGTTGATGGCGTGTACGATAGTGGGCGCTGCTGAACAAAGGGACGAGTTCATATCTGAGTTCGAGTATGGCCAGATGCTATATCAAAACCCCAGGGGTGTCAGTTGTGCGCCGTGTCATGGAGACAGGGCCGAAGGAAAAGAGATAGCCAGATATAAAAATACCAATGGCAGGACGATCGTTTTGAGCGGACCGGATATCAGGGGTGCTTCGCTGGAGAAGATCATGCAGACGGTCAAAAAAGGACCCGGAGTGATGCCGAGATATTTTTTTACCGACGAAGAGATCAGGGCTATATACAGCTACATACACAATCTCGCCCGTGAAGAGAAAGAGGAGGAGTAGGATATGAAGAGAGTTGTGTGTCTTCTGTTCTCTTTCGCTTCGCTTTTTGGCGGATTTTTAAGCGATACTCGGCAGTATATAGTCGTGCATTCGGCTTCATGGAGCAGTTCGGACGCTCTGCTGGAGAGGTATGAACTCTCCGGCGGCAGCTGGCATAGAGTAGGCAAAGTTCTCAAGGTAAAAATAGGCAGAAACGGTATGGGGTGGGGTATCGGTCTGCATGGATCGGATGTCCATGGGAGCGATCCGCGCAAAAAAGAGGGAGACGGAAAATCTCCGGCTGGAATATTCGAGATTCCGTTCGCTTTTGGCCAAAACAAAATACGAACAAAAATACCCTTCAAAGTGATGAACGAACATCACATATGCGTCGACGACTCCCGTTCGAAGCACTATAACAGAATCGTCGATTCGAGAAGGGTAGAAAAAGATTACGGCAGCTTTGAAAAGATGAGATTGAGATCGGGACTCTATAGATATGGTTTGTTCGTTTCGCACAACTCCCCCCGTATACCAAAGGAGGGCTCGTGTATCTTTATGCATATCAGGAGAAGCGACGGCAAGGGGACGGCTGGGTGTACGGCGATGACACGAAAGGAGCTTATAAAGATAATAAAATGGCTCGATCCGGCCAAAAAACCTCTGCTTGTACAGGCAACAGACGACAGGATCGGGTCGCTTTTGCCTTTCACTCCGAAAAAGTAGTCTCGATATCTTTTTGGACCCTTTTACTGTATGACGGGTATATCGAGCTCTGTCCTGGAAGCACCGCCTACATATACCATGCATAGAGATTTCGCATAATTCTGTATTTCGTCGTCACGGGAAGGATCGTGCCTGTTTCCCGTTACGCGCAATCTCAGTATGGGGTATCTTTTTCCATCCAGCACCATAGACTCCCCCAGAGCCATGGTGGTGCTGACCTCTATCTCGTCGCTTTTGGCGAAGCGCTCCAGTATTTTTCCTACCAGTTTGGTCAAAGCGTTTTGGTCCGCTTTCAGCTGTGGCAGTTCCCGATCTGTGAGCAGAGTCAGCTTTGTGTCGTTGCTCATCTCGAAAAGTCTCATTGCCGTGGAGAGAAGAATATTGATATCTGTCTGTCTCAGTTTGCTTCTATCAACCTTTATTTTTTTGTCACCGCTTTTGTGATAGAGTCTGACGGCGATCCATTCGTCGTCTTTGTAGCATACATTTATACCGTAGAAAGAGAATTGTCTGAAATCTATCTCCGCTATCGTGGTTTTCGAGCCGAAATCTTTCGCGGCGTATATCATGGCGGTATCGAATATCTCTTTTTTGTCCACATAGCTCAATAGAATTTCCGCTTCGGTGTTGAGATAGAGGATTTTCGCGCCACTGTCGAAAACTATGAGCGGTATATGATCGTGATCGAGGATATATCTGAAATCAACGGATGTCGTACTCATTTATTTTTTTCCTGAGAGTGTTTCTGTTGATACCAAGTATGTTCGCGAGCTTCAGCTGTGAACCGTATTTTGCCAGCCCCGCGCGTAGAAGTGGTTTTTCGAATATCCCCAGACTCTCCTTGTAAAAGTTGTTTCCTTTCATGTTTTTCGAAAATTTGAGATAGAGTGCCCGCTGGATATCTTTCATCGTGCACGACTTTATGGATACCTCCCTGAAGATGGATGAGATCAGAGAGTGAAAGTTCTCGCTCAGATCGAGATCTTCTATCGAGATCTTCGTATCCTCTTCGAGCATAAATGTTTTTTTGGCTTTTTTGGCGAAGTGGTCGGTGAAAAGCTCCACATCGTCCGGTCTCTCCGGCAATGGGGGCATAGTGTAGATATAGGCGAATCTCTCTTCGAAATCCGCAGGTAGATCGTTTGCTGTTGTGGCTATGATCTTTTTGCCACTTAGATCGAGAGATAATGGATTTTTGAGCTTGTGCAGGTCGAATATCATAAGCTCCTGTTCGCTTTCGAGCATTTTCCGTACTCTGGATTCGTCTTCGGCATCGACATGTTTCATGGAGGCAAAAAGTCTCCTGCACATACTTTTTTTACCTGCGTATCGTGGTCCCTTTATCAGGCTCGCGATATATAACGAAGCGCCGAGACGCAGGCTTTGTTCGATCTTTTTGACGACAGGATCCCTGAAATCTACCAGCTCGTCCATATTTTATACTCCATGCTGTCGTGATAAATAATTATACAGGAAGCTGTTTACAGTATGATGAAAAAATAATCACCTCCTGTGCTCACCGATCTTTCAAGAGCTTTTGAGTAAAATTGGACAACTTTTTCATCCCAAGGATACCCGAATGTCTCAATTTGCCATCGATGATATCGAAGAAGCGCTCAAAGCGCACAAACTGGATAACGACGACTACGAACACATAAAACGAATACTCGGTAGAGAGCCCAATCTCGTGGAACTGGGGATCTTCAGTGCCATGTGGTCCGAGCACTGTTCATACAAATCGAGCAAAAAGTATCTCAACGGTTTTCCGACCGAAGCCCCGTGGGTCATCCAGGGGCCGGGAGAGAATGCCGGGGTTATAGATATCGGCAAAGGGATGGCGGCCGTGTTCAAGATGGAGAGCCACAACCACCCCAGCTATATAGAGCCTTTCCAGGGCGCCGCTACGGGGGTCGGCGGGATATTGAGAGATGTCTTTACTATGGGCGCGCGTCCTGTCGCGAACCTGAACGCTTTGCGTTTCGGAGATATAGACGGTGACGGCGAAACAGCCAGATATCAGCGTCACCTCGTAAGAGGCGTAGTCGAGGGTATAGGCAGTTATGGCAACTGTATGGGTGTGCCCACGATTGGTGGGGAGATGAGCTTCGAGAGTTGTTACAATGGCAATATTCTGGTCAATGCCTTCACCCTTGGCATCGCCAGAGCGGACGAGATATTTTATGGTAAAGCTGAGGGAATCGGCAATCCTGTCATATATGTAGGCTCCAAAACCGGTCGGGATGGTCTGGGGGGAGCGGTGATGAGCTCCGACAGTTTCACCGAAGAGTCCAAATCTCTGCGACCCACTGTTCAGGTAGGCGATCCGTTTACGGAAAAACTTCTACTCGAAGCGTGTCTGGAGCTTTTCAAAACCGATCATGTGGTTGGCATACAGGATATGGGTGCCGCGGGACTTACCTCCAGTTCGTTTGAGATGGCTGGACGCAGCGGAAGCGGCATGGTCATGCATCTGGACAGAGTGCCAGCCAGAGAAGAGGCTATGACCCCGTATGAGTTCATGCTCAGTGAATCCCAGGAAAGGATGCTCATATGCGCCAGAAAGGGCAGCGAAGAGGCCATCATGGAGATATTCGCCAAATGGGATCTCGACTGCGCGGTTATAGGGGAGGTGACCGATACCGGCAGAATGGAGCTCTATTGGCATGGCGACAAAGTGGCGGACATACCTGTAGATCCGGTCAGCGAAGAGGCTCCCGTGCTCGACAGACCTGTCAAAAGACCGTCGTATCTGGATGAGATATCCAAAACGAGTATCGACGATTTCGAGAGAGTGGACGACCAGACGGCGTTCGAGAAGCTGATCTCATGTGACGAGACGGTGGACAAGAGCTGGGTATACGAGCAGTACGACTCCATGGTACAGACAAATACCGTCAAGCACCCTGGTTCTTTGGACGCGAGTGTAATACGGGTCAAGGAGACCGGTGTGGCGATATCCATGAGTTCGGATTGTAATCCTCGCTACTGTTATGTCGATCCGTTCAAAGGCGCGGCACTGGCTGTGCTGGAGAGCGGGCGCAATGTAGCCATGAGCGGCGCGAAGCCTTTGGCGATCACGGATTGTCTCAATTTTGGCAATCCAGAAAATCCGGAAGTTATGTGGCAGTTCGCCAAGGCCTGCGAAGGCATCAAAGAGGCTTGCGCGGAGATGAACACGCCTGTAGTGAGCGGTAATGTCTCTTTGTACAACGAAACGAATGGTGTCAGCATATTTCCAACTCCGACGATAGTAATGGTGGGCGTCAACGAGAGTGAGGATCGCGTGCTGCCCAGCGCTTTTCAGAGAGAAGGTAGCGCTCTGTTGCTGGTTGGAGAGAGCAGAGGGGTTTTTGGAGGTTCTCTCTATATGAAAGAGATTTGCGGAACCATTGCGGGAACTCTGCCGGATATCGACTATGCCGCCGAAGCCCGCCTGTGGCAGCTTGTCATAGAGGCCAACACCAGAGGCCTGTTGCTTTCTGCCAAAGATTTGAGCTCCGGCGGTATCGCGGTCGCGTTGGCCAAGATGGCGGCTGTCAGCTCCATTGGCGCGAAAGTTGAGATAGATCTGCCTGAGCGGAGATATATTTTCGAAGAGAGTCAGAGCAGGGCGATACTGGAGGTGGCTCCACAGAGCGTGCAGGAGTTGGCGGCTCTGGCTATGGATCTGGGTCTCAAGATAGAGAGAGTGGGCAGCGTAGGTGGAGAAAGGATCGATATAAACGGAGTCGGAATGGATATGGATAGAT
This sequence comes from uncultured Nitratifractor sp., assembly GCA_964650685.1. Classification (GTDB taxonomy): domain Bacteria; phylum Campylobacterota; class Campylobacteria; order Campylobacterales; family Sulfurovaceae; genus Nitratifractor. The sequence goes on along the minus strand of CAZYUW010000131.1, from coordinate 3,201 downwards.
TGAGAGAGATCTATTTCGGCAACTTCAAAAAGGTCATCGAACAGGATCTTTAGAGAGATTTTGTCGTTTCGACTCGTGATCGAAAAGTTTTGTACAGCTTCAGAAGGGCTTCGATGACGAAAAGAGCAGTGCTGACGGTGTCGATCGTCGCGATATTGATCGTGAGCCTTTTTGTGCGCATCTACAGGGTGAGCGACATAAGCATGCTCTATACACTTGCCGATGGAGATCTAGTGCTGGTCGAAAACATAAGCGCCGGTATTCATGTTCCCAGCTATTTTTTTTATGTGGATAAACACATCTACGACAGAGAAAAGGGGATACGACGCGGTGATCTGCTGGCGTTCCGCCATCCTCTGGAGGGCAGACTCTATCTCAAGCGTTGCGTAGCGCTGCCCGGAGACAGAATATTCCAAAAAGAGAAGAATCTTTTTTTGCAGATAGGCGCTGATTCGAACAAGAGCTGTCTTTTGGCGAAAAAAGCCGGTATCGAGACATATCGAGACGAGGATGGGTGCTGGCTGAAAAATCCTTACTCTGGATATTACAAAATCACGCATAAAAAAGAGGTTTCCGGTCCAGTAGAGCTGATAGACTATCCCAAAACCCTCATACCGCCGCACAACTATTTTTTCATGGGGGATTTTCGGGACAATTCGACAGACAGTAGATTTTTCGGTCCTGTGGACTACGATCGTATTTACTATAAAGTATTCATGATTATAGGGCGCGGCAGATCGCTGGATGATCTCCTTCGCGTAAAGTGGCTTTGATGTCTGGTGCTGTCTTTGAAAAAACTCCGCAAAACGGGAGGCGCCATACCGTATCGACGATCAATCAGGAGATACTCGCTCTGGCTGCTCCGGCGATAGCGGCAAACATATCGATACCTCTTGTCAGTTCGTTCGATACCGCTTTGATGGGTCGTTTGTCGGTGGCGCATCTTTCCGCTCTGGGGATTGGCGGAATGATCTTTATGTTCATTTACGGCAACTTCTCTTTTCTCAGGATGGGTGTCACCGGTCTGGTGGCGCAGGCTCGAGGCAGAGGCGATATAGCTGAGACTCTCCTCGTGACATACAGGGCTTTTGCCCTGGCTGTTTTGATCTCTGTTTTGCTATGGATAATGGGTGATCCCATATATGCGCTTGCCGGAAAATTTATGCATATCTCCCCCGGATGTGACAACTATGCCTACCGATACTTCTCGATACGACTCGTTGCGGCACCCGCGGTGATGGGACAGTTTGTTATGAGTGGATATTTTTTTGGGACACAAAACGCCATCTATCCTCTCTATGTCACTCTGCTGGTGGCGATATCCAATGTGCTTTTCAGCGCGATAATGGTTTTGTCGCTGGATATGGGGATAGATGGTGTCGCGTGGGGCAGCGTGACGGCTCAATATTGCGGACTCTTTCTCGCTATGTGGATCTTTTTGAGACGAAATATCGGAGCTTTGAGTCTGGATATTTCCCAAATAGTGCGTATTGAGCGTCTGGGGGTGTTTTTTCATGTGAACAAAAACATATTTGTCAGAACATTCGCGTTGACATTTTCGCTGCTCTTTTTCTACGCCCGTTCCGCCGAAGCCGGAGATGAGATACTCGCCGCGATGGTAGTGCTGATGCAGTTCATGGTATGGATGAGTTTCGCCATCGACGGTTTTGCCAACGCCGCGGAGAGTTTGAGCGGCAAATATACGGGAGCTGGCGATGTAGAGGGTTTCAGGCTGGTCTATATATACAGTTTTGTATGGGGAGGCGTGTTCGCGTCGCTGTTTTCATTTTGTTATCTGTTTTATGGAGATGCTATAGTGTCGCTATTTACGGCAGATGATAGTGTAGCTCGGATCGCTCGTCAGCTTATGCCATATGTCGCTCTTTTGCCCATGTTGTCTTTCTGGGCTTTTATATATGACGGTATATACATTGGTATAACGGCGGTCGTGTCTATGAGAAATGCGGTCTTGATCTCCATGTTTTTCTATATATCCATGAACTACCTGCTCGGTTTCGTTGTCTCTCCGGCATACGCTATCTGGATCTCTTTCGTATCTTTTTTTGTTTCGAGAGGTTTTTTGCAGTGGGCAATGTACCATAGATACGGAATGAAGCTGCGGTGATAGCCGCTCGCGGAGCGAAATCTTCGGGTAAGGGTACGCATCAAAGCCCGTACAGCAGGGCATTACATCAAAATTGTCACTATGAGCTACGCCATATGCTACGAAGGTAAACCGGTTACTCCCAAGCGATTTGTATGTAATTGGTTTTGATTTTCTTTTTGTCAATTTGACAAATAACTACTAATTGGTTAAAATGACAACTATGAAAATCGAACACGATGCATTTGAAATACTGTTAAAACGAAAAGGTATTAGCAAAAAAGCCTTTTCGGCCTATAGCGATATACCTTACTTTACCGTTGCGGGTTGGAAAAAGTCAGGGTACATTCCGGCGTATGCGATGGTACTGCTTCGTCAGATGCCCGCACAAAAAGAGTATGTCACGGCTGCGGAGCTTATAGAGGCGGGCTTGCCCAAAGCGATACTTTGGAACAACGACCCGCAAAAAAAGGTGGCGTCCGATATTTTTATCGTCGCAACGCTTCAGCGTGCCTACAATGACTTTATCATAGACAAACTTGCGGAGTTTTTCGGGCGAGAGGCTATCTTGGCCGCACTGCTCAAACACAGAGCACGACTTGGCGACGAACTCATCGAGCGTGTTGCGACGGTATATCATTGACGACATTAAAGTCGATTTTGTTATCAATCCCTCGACCAATATCTACGAAAGCGAAATACTCAAAGATGACAAAGGTACCGATTTTGGAACGCTACGCATCGCTTCGGTAGAGAGTATCTTCAAACTCAAATCGCTTTTGCTGCTTGTTCGAAACACCATTCGAGATCCGAATGATTCGGTTTAAACGCGAGTTCATAGAAATGGCAGGATTTCTATGTGGCCGATTTTATCAAAATCATGCTATCATTTCAGAAAAACATACTATTTTTTTTGAAAAAATAAAGGCGGGTGTATCGTGAGAAGCTGCGGCAATATGGTGCTTTCAAGGATTTACGGACACGGAAGGGGGTGGGTGTTTTCAAAAAAAGATTTCATCGATGTGGCAAGCGCGGAAAACATCGACAAGGCACTATCGCAGCTTAGCAAAGAGGGAAAGATTCGCCGTATAGCAAGA
>CAZYUW010000130.1:0-8553 GCA_964650685.1 uncultured Nitratifractor sp. | reverse complement strand
TCTACATCGCAACTGCAGGATATCTTCTTTTTCAACTCCACCGGAATCGGTTGTTCGGCTCTGAGTATCAGCATATGGGGGGCTATTCCTATTCGTCTGAGCTCCTGAACAGAATGCTGAGTCGGCTTTGTCTTCAATTCTCCCGCGGCTTTTATATAGGGCAGGAGAGTGACATGGATATTCATCACATTTTTTCTACCCAGGTCGTGCTTCATCTGTCTGAATGTTTCCAGAAACGGAAGACCCTCGATATCCCCGGTGGTTCCACCCAGCTCTACGATCAATATATCTTTACCTTCTCCCGCATACTCTATTCTCTCTTTGATTTCATTCACTATATGAGGAACGACCTGGATCGTTTTTCCCAGATACTCACCTTTTCTCTCTTTTTCTATGACGGACTTATATATCTGTCCGGTAGTGAAGTTGTTCGCCCTGGTCAAAGATGTACCAAGAAATCTCTCATAGTGTCCGAGATCCAGATCTGTCTCTGCGCCATCTTTCGTGACAAACACCTCTCCATGTTCGAGTGGTGACATAGTACCCGGATCAACATTTATATAAGGATCAAGTTTTAAAACTGCAACTCTCAATCCAGACGATTTGAGAAGTGTACCTATACTGGCAGCCGTTATTCCTTTGCCGAGAGAACTCAAAACCCCGCCTGTAATAAAAATATATTTTGTCTGGCTGTTCATCTTGTGATCTTTGTCACCTATGAAACTATAGGCATTATAATTGTTGCGAAGTTGCCGTCTCTGACCATAAAAGGAAGTGTGCTGTCATTGATACCGATAGTGAAATTGTTAGAATCAACCTGCGCAATAAAATCCAAAAGATATTTGCTGTTGAGAGATATTTCGATCCTGTCGTCAATACCCGTATCGAGTTCTATCTCTGTTTTGGCTTCCACATTGTCCGAAGAGAGTGAATTGAAAAGTATAACATCCGACTGTATCGATATCTTTATATCGTGCGAAATCGTTGTGATCATTCTTATAGCATCCAACATTTCGTTTTTTGGAAGTTCTATCTGATATTTCAGAGTTTTTGGTATGATCCTTTCGTAATCGGGAAATTTTCCGCTTATCAGTCTGGTAAAGAAGAAATAGTTGTCATTGGTGATTATCAGAGTGGTTTCATCATAAAATATCTCTATTTCGTCAAGAAACAGTTTCTGTATCTCCAGTATCGCTTTTTTAGGAAGTATCAACGCCAGTTCTTCATCCGAAGAGTTCGGTATAGTGGCTATTGCCAGTCTCCTCGTATCGGTACCTACCAGATCTGTCGATGAGTTTTTTATATTAATAAGAGCTCCATTAAGTTCATACTTTGGATTGTTGTTGTCTATAGCGGGAGAAATTTTTCTGAGATTTTTGATTAGACTGATAGAGTCCAGAGATATGGATGCCTTGTTTTCGAGTTCTGGAAATTTTGGAAAGTGTTCAGGTTCAAATACGGGTAGTTTGAATTTGGAGTGTTTTTGTTTGATAAGGACCAGAGAATCAAGAAGTTCAAGTACTATTTCGCCATCTTTGAGTATCCTTATGATATCAAGCAATTTTTTACCATTGGCAGTAAACGATCCCGGATGATCTATCGTAAATTGATCGGATACTATCTGGAGCCCGATCTCAGAATCGGTTCCTTTTATTATGCATTTATTATCTCTTGTTTCGAAATATATGTGTGATGTTATTTGACTGGCATCTTTCTTTTCCAGGAAAGCCTGCAGATTTATCAGTATGGATTCTATGATCTGTTTATTTGCTCTTATTTTCATTTTCGATCCCTTTTGGCTATCTCGATACTTCTTTATATATTTATAATTTGCAGAAGTACCAGTATAGACTTCCTAATATGTGAATAACACCTTGTGTACTCCAAAATATCGGTTTTCCGGACGACAGAAAACTTCTCCATTCATTCACATTCTTTCACCACTCAAATTATATCTTTTTTTTATTCAATTTTCTTTGTCAGAGTCTCTACTTTGTTCGAGAGCTCGTCGAGCAGTATTTTGAAGTTTTCATCGTTGTCCACAATTTCGTTTATTTTTTTCATGGCATGACTGATTGCCGTGTGATCTTTCATGCCGAAGTATAGAGCTATTTGCGGCATGGAGTTGGGAGTTAGATTTCTGGCGAGGTATATGACTATCCGACGGGCGTTGACTATGTTTTTCGTTCTTTTTTTCGATTTTATGTCCGAAGGTTTTATATTGAGCTCTTTGGAGACTATTTTTACTATGTCGTCTATCGTGATGTTTTCGTGCTTCTCCTTTATAAGATCTTTTATTGCGTTTTTTGCGAATTCGAGTGTTATGTGCTGATTCAACATACTGCTCATAGCGTTCAGTCTTATTATGGTACCCTCAATCTCTCTGATATTGTCTCCCATATGAGTGGCTATATAATTGATGATCTCTTTATCGAGATCTATTCCGTCAAGTTCGCATTTTTTTTGGATGATAGCTATTTTGGTTTCGAGTTCCGGCGGTTGTATATCTGCCATCAAACCCCATTCGAAACGGCTTCTCAGTCTCTCTTCCAGACCGGCTATTTTTTTTGGTTGTCTGTCGGATGTCATGACTATCTGTTTGCCTGCGCTATGAAGTTCATTGAAGGTATGAAAAAGTTCCTCCTGGGTCTTCTCCTTTCTGCTGAGAAACTGTATATCATCTATCAGCAACAGATCACAGTTTCTAAAATAGTCTCTGAATCTGTCCATTGTCTGTGACTGCAGGTGTGAAAGAAATTTGTTCAGAAACTGTTCGAGTGTTGTGTATATTACCAGATCCCCATGATCCAGCCTGTAATTGCCTATAGATTGCAAGAGGTGTGTTTTTCCCAGACCGGCGCCACCATATATAAAGAGAGGATTGTATTGGCTTCCAGGTTTTTGCGCGACACTCAAAGAGGTGGTGTACGCGAATTGATTGGAACTACCTACTATGAAACTGTCGAAGGTGAAAGATGGATTTAGATGGCTGCTCTTTTTGTTACTGTGAATTTTTCCTGGTGATATTTTTGATTGTGCGATATTTGTCGATGATTTGCCTATTTCTATTTCGATGTCGGGTTTTATTCCATTTTTTATCTCGAAAAGATGAGCGATTTTATCGGCGTATCTCGTTTTGATCCATCTTGCGGTGAATATGTTGGGGGCTTTGAATACAACGATGTCGCTTCGTGAACGCTCTTCATCGTAACAGAGTTTTTTGATATAGCGCTCATACTCAATATGGCTGATTTCGTTTTTCAATTCCCGCAGGATCTCCTGACCTATATTCATCTATCCTTCCCCCATGATAATTGATTAATGTTATTATATTATTTAAGTTTTTAGTTTTTCACATATGATGTGAAAAAGATATCGGAAAAAAGTAACTTTTACACCATAAATAAGCGATATAATGGTATGTGAATTATTTTTTCACTATTTGAAAAGAGTGTGAATGAAAATATTGGGAATAGACCCGGGAAGTCGAAATTTGGGATATTGTATCCTGAATTTTTCAAACAACAGATACAGTCTTGCCGAAGCGGGTTTGATTAAAATATCATCCAACAGTTTGCAGCAACAGATAGAGCAGTTGGCTGATGGAATCGATCAGATATTCGATCATCACGAAATCGATCAAGTTGCGATAGAGGATATTTTTTATGCGTACAATCCCAAAACGGTTCTCAAGCTCGCTCAGATAAGAGGGGCTTTGAGCCTGAAGATACTACAAAAAAGCGGATATTTTCACGAATATACACCTCTGCAGGTCAAAAAAGCCCTGACGGGAAACGGAAAAGCCGATAAAGCACAGGTAGCGTTCATGGTAAAGCGTCTGCTAAATATCTCAAAAGAGATCAAACCTTATGATATAACCGATGCCATGGCCATAGCCATCACCCATGCCCAGAGAACCAAGCTTCTAAATGCATGAAGAGAGGATCTCTTAGAGTCTGAAGAAATTTCTTTTCTTTCTCTTCTTTCGAAGAGGATCTAGTCTCTTTTTGGGAACCGTAAAAGTGCTTTTTATATTTCCTTCGGTAGATTCCCGAATTATCTGGTCATGCAGATATATATCGTAAAAGAAATATTCTCTGCCACTCTCTTTGCGTGCCGTGAAATATACTATATGTACAGGGATCGCCTGCTTCAACTTGAGTGTGGTCGGTTTATTGCTCTCGAGTATCTCGTTTGCTTTCGTGATAGAGTAGTTTCCGGATGTGTATCTCAAAAGCAGATTCATGAAATCGAATGGTTTTTCCACTCTCATACATCCTGAACTGAATACCCTGTATCTATATACGAAGAGTTTTTTGTTGTCTGTATCGTGCAGATATACCGAATATTTGTTCGGAAACATGAACTTTACTTTGCCCAGAGCGTTGCTTTCACTTGGATACTGTACAAATCTGTACGGGACGGGTTTGTCGCTGTGTTCATACGAAAACAGTTTCTCCATATCGAGTTCCGACTCTTGGGCACCTTTTTTATAAGATGTGAATACATGGATATTGTGCTCCTGAAGATATTTGGGATGTTTCTTCAACATGGGAATGAGATCTTTTTTCACCAGATTGTCAGGAATCGTCCATGTAGGATTGAGCACCATATATGTCATTCTGCTGCTGAAGATCGGTGTAGGTCTGTCAATTCTGCCAACTACGATATCGCTCGAAAAGATACTCTTGCCGTTTTCGTAAAATCTCATTTTGAATTCCGGCACATTTACTTCGATGAACCTTTTTTCAAAGGTGTGTGGATAGAGTTTCAGTTTGTCCAGATTGACGATAATGGTATCGAGATACTCTTTTTTCGTCCAGTTTAGATATTTGATCATTTTGTTATCTATAAATTCACCCGGTGTCAGTTTGAATCTCTGTCTGAAATGTTTGACGGCTTTGGCGAAACTGCGATCGAAACTGCTGTCTATATGTGTATTTTTCGGCAGGTCCCCAAAAAAGATCATCATTCTTTTTATCTGGGCAATCCGATCGTCACTGGTCCCAATTTTGAGCTTTCTTCCCTCGTGTAGTTTTGAAAATTTTGGCATTTTGCGATATTTTTGCAGCATTTTTATCAATGTTTTGTATCTATCTACCAAAGGCAGTTGTCTGTAGATATATCCGGATATATCCCCTTTGCTCAATACACTATAAAGTTCTTTGGCGGAGGGCATCGACTTGACCTTGATCTCCCATACGGCATGGACATCCTGCTCCTCTTTCAATCTTCTCAATTTCTCTTTTACTAGATTCCAATCCACATCTCCAATTCTAACGAATCTCAAAAGTTTTAAAAAACCTTCGGTCATCATTACATCTATATCCGCCAGTGTTTTTATTCGCTCGTTTTGAACGAGGTTCCCGCTGTCGAGTTCGAATGCAGCCGAGACTATTTCATCGTGATTGAAATTTTTGTTTTTATAGTTGTAGAGAGGATTTTGTAAAATATCCAGCATGGCTGTAAACTGTTGCGCGCGTGCCGTACCTATCCAGAATGGTTGGTGTTCGTTCATTTGATAGAGCGTGTCGATCACTTTGAAATAGGTCGAATTCGCATGATTGTTTATCGAACTTCCGATAGCCGAAGATATCTCCTCTTTGCTTATGACGGTCGAGGCGAACAGGATATTCAATGTAACGAACATAGAAATCAGAATCTGTTTCAACTTGTAGTCCTTTATACTTTCTCTGCAACATAAATGAAAGATCACAATGCGTTAGCCGCAAAACAGTTTTTATTTTTCTTCCAGCAGATGCTTGAAAAGATATTTGTGATCTTCAGGCAGTTTGTCGAAGACGGTGTAGGCGAGCTTTCTTATTTCCCACAGTGCGCTTTTGCTGCTTCTAAGAGAAATGAAATTTTGTAGACTTCTGGCGTTGAGAGTCCATGTCAGTTCGGTCTTGTAGCACTCTGGAAGAGCGAATTTGGCGAAATCGTTGCTTACGCCGCTTTTAAGCAGTGCCTGGAGATTGTTCAGGGCCCTTATTGACGCTCTGTCCACACCTTCATGATGGGTCAACACTATAAAGTGTGAGGCTCGTTCGAAATCCTCTTCGTCGAACGGCTCTCCCTCTTTGAGCTCTTTGAGTGTATATCTGGTACTTTTTACGCTCAGGCTCGCCATTCTGTGTCTGGCTAGTTCCTGCAGGAGCGCCCTGCTGACACCCTGGATGTAGAATGTATATACGAGATGTTCCAGTGTGGAGGCGTGCCTGTATTTATTGCCTACCCGATCGATCAATGCCCGATCTTTCTCACCGCCATCATCTCCCATTTCGAAACTTTGCCAACATGTTCTGATAGCGTGCGCGCAAACTTCCAACGGAGTATTGTGCAATAGCGTGACTTTCACCGGCATTACCTTTTTGTGATCTCTTAAGCTACAATTATAAATAAATTAGATTAACGGATTTTTGGGATATGGATTGGAACAAGCGTATATACGGGCAGCAAGAGGATTTCAGGAAACCATTCGCGAGAGACAGAGACAGGGTGCTCCACTGTAGCTCGTTCAGAAGACTCGAATACAAGACCCAGGTGTTTTTGAACCATGAAGGGGACTACTTCCGTACCAGATTGACACATACGCTCGAGGTCAGTCAGATCGCGCGCACTCTCGCGGCCATGCTGGGTCTGAATGAAACATTGGCGGAGGTGATAGCGCTGAGCCACGATCTGGGCCATACGCCGTTCGGTCATGCAGGAGGGGAAGAGCTGGACAGACTGCTCAAAGATTCCGGACGAACGAATGGATTCGAACATAACTTCCAGTCTTTCAGGGTTTTGACCGTGCTGGAGAAAAGATACCCTGAATTCGACGGCCTGAATCTCACTATGGCGACACTCGAAGGCGTATTGAAACACTCCTGTCCATACGACAAACCTTTTATTCCTGAATGGGCAAGAGAGAGCTTCTATCTCGACAGGCACCCATCTTTCGAGGCGGTTGTCGTCGATCATGCGGATGAGATAGCATATACGAGTCATGATATAGACGATGGGATTAAATATGGTTTGCTGGATTTTTCCGATATGGAGGAAGAACCTCTAGCCAAAAGGGTGGAATCGGCTGTTTTATCCGAAGGTCTGAAGAGAGGCGATTATCTATTCAGGCATCGTTTCGTTGCGGGTCTTATCAAGATTTTGGTCGAAGATCTGATTTCGAGTTCAAAGAACGGGATAAAAAAGTATAAAGCAGATTCTCCCATGTGCTCCATGTTGCCGGCCGATGAGCCACTGCCCCTGTGTTTTTCCGATACGATCAAGAGTGAGTTGAAAAGCATGAAAAGATTTCTTTTCAAAAAACTGTACAGACACAGTGCGATAGCCGTAAAGATGTATGCGGGACGGGAGTGTATCGGCGCACTGTGGAAAGCCTACAACAGCGATATGGACCTTTTGCCCGAAAGACAGCGTGCTTTATGTTTGGTGAGAAATCCGCAAAGAGTTATAGCCGACTATATAGCGTCGATGACGGACAGGTATGCTCTGAGAAGCTATCATGAGATATATGGAATATCCTATAGATAAGATGAGATTGTAAAAGTCACAAATTTGGGTGTAGTGACATTGGAATTGGGCAGAATTTTCCCGGCTGTCTGATCGAAAATCTGTTTTTGGATATAATGCGCGCAAATCAACAGAGTCCATAATTTTATGGAGTACTCCTTATCGATGAATATAATGCAAAAAGAGAGAAAGATAGATATGCAAAAGATCAAAAATATAGCTGTCATAGCTCATGTGGATCATGGAAAGACCACGCTGATCGATGGACTCCTGCAACAAAGTGGTACCTTCGAAGCGCATCAGGAAGTGGACGAGAGGGCGATGGACAGCAATGACATAGAAAAGGAGAGAGGCATAACGATACTCTCGAAAAATACCGCGATAAACTATGGAGATCATAAAATAAATATCATAGATACTCCGGGACATGCCGATTTTGGAGGAGAAGTAGAGCGGGTACTGAAAATGGTGGATGGTGTTTTGTTGCTGGTAGATGCCCAGGAGGGGGTAATGCCCCAGACCAAGTTCGTTCTCAAAAAAGCGATCGAACTCGGACTCAAGCCTATAGTGGTGGTGAACAAAATAGACAAGGCTGCCGCTGAACCGGAGAGAGTTGTAGATGAGGTTTTCGATCTGCTTGTCGCGCTGGATGCCGACGATGACCAATTGGAGTTTCCGGTACTGTATGCGGCTGCACGCGATGGATATGCCAAATGGAATCTCGAAGATGGCAACACGGATCTAGCTCCACTTTTCGAAGCCATCATAGAGCATGTGCCCTATCCGGATGGTTCACCGGATGTTTCTGCGCAGGCACAGGTTTTTACATTGGATTACGACAATTTTGTAGGTCGGATAGGTATAGCCAGGATTTTCAACGGTAGACTCAGAAAGGGCGACGAGTATCTGTTGATAAAAGCCGATGGAGAAAAACTCAAGAGCAGAGTGAGCAAACTGATTGGCTTCAAAGGTCTAGATCGTATAGAGATTGATGAGGCGGAAGCAGGAGATATTGTAGCGGTGGCGGGATTCAACGAT
>CAZYUW010000129.1:0-10402 GCA_964650685.1 uncultured Nitratifractor sp. | reverse complement strand
GAAAACAGATCACCTCTTCCGATATCCTCTTCCACCACAGACTTTACGAACGAAAGAACTCTATCGTTTACCATACCGTTCATCATTTTATCTCCAGCATTCTTTCGAGAGCCAGACGAGCGAAATGGGCCGTCTCGCTATCCACCTCTATCTCATTCAGAGGTTTTTGAGTCTCTATCGATTTGAGGCACTCATACAGGCTCTCTATAGTCGTTTCATTCATGGTGGGACACTCCGGTTTGGTCGAAGACAGTATAAAGGTATTTTTTGTCCTCATTCTGTTGACCAGATTGTATTCTGTGCCTACGGCTACTTTCTGATTTTCGTCCAGTGCATCGACAAATTTGATCAGTTGTGATGTAGAACCACTGAAATCGGCGGCACTTACTACTTTTGGGTCACACTCAGGGTGTACAGCTATGACTATACCGGGATATTTTTTTCTGTAAAACTCTATATCGTCGACGGAAAAAAGCTGATGAACCGAACAAAACCCATCGAAACAGACAATATCACTCTGCAGTACCGAAGCACCATCTCCAAGCACACACGATTTGACGCCCATTTGGGACGCGATATTCTGTCCCAGGCATCTATCTGGAACGAAAAATATCTTTTTTCCGCTGGCTAATCCTTTTTCGATGATTTTGGACGCATTGGAACTCGTACAGACCATGCCCCCCATCTTTTCGACTTTGGCTTTTATGTCTGCATCGGAATTTATGTAGGTAATAGGCAGTATATCCTCTCTCTTTACGCCCATATCCCCCATAAGCGATATAGCATCGTCGAAATAGCTGCTGTCTATCATTCTGGCCATCGAACAGTCGGCCGCCCTGGGCATCAACACCCGTTTCTGCGGTGCTATTATTTTCACACTCTGGCCCATAAAACCCACCCCGCAAAACACAATCCATTTTTCGTTCAATTCTTTGCATTTTCTGGCCAGCTCCAAACTGTCACCAGTGATATCCGCGCACTCGAAAACATCATCCCTTTGATAGAAATGCGCCACTATTACCACATTAAGTTTCTTCTTAAGCGCTTCTATCTCTTTTCTGTAGTCCAGTTCCCCCACCTCTATACTCCTTGTCGTTTCATCTGTTCATGCTTATGGCAATACAGGCATTCTTTGTATTTTTACGAATTATACAATACGCTTCCTTCGTAGCAAAAACTCTGCCTCCTAAGGGTTTTTCCCAGGCCTTTGCGATACCGCGGAGATAATTTTGATAGAATATGCGTGTAAAAATACGGTTTTGAAAGTTTTACGCATGGAAGTTTTATCCAACATAAATATAATTTTCTATCTTGTGGCCTATATCGTAGGGAGTATACCATTTGGATATATATTGGCAAAAATTTTTGCCGATGTAGATATCAAAAACGAAGGAAGCGGGAATATAGGAGCAACCAATGTTCTCAGAGTGCTCAAAAAACATAACCCCAAAATGGCTAAAAAACTCGGCGCGGCCACACTTTTGCTGGATGCCGCGAAAGGAGCTGTTGTTATACTCGCAGCCAAATTTTTCGGGATAGGAAACGAGGTGCTGTGGACAATTGCCATTCTGGCAGTATGGGGACACTGTTTCTCAGTTTTTATGAACTTCGAAGGGGGCAAAGGTGTAGCGACCGGCCTGGGTGTATTCGCGATAATGCTCCCTGTTTCCGCTCTGCTGGCTCTGATCGTGTGGTTTGTCGCCGCCAAAACGATAAAAATATCATCATTGTCATCTACCGTGGCGCTGGTCGCGCTTGTAGCCCTGTCGTATCTCATCTACCCAGACACACATGGTCTCGGAACACATGCTCCTATCTGGATAATCGCGTTAACGGTGATATATAAGCATATACCCAACTATGTAAGACTCTTGCAAAAAGAGGAGATTCCTGTCTAAATGAAGATCTCGATAAAGAATTTGACCCTGGAAGCCATCATTGGCATCACCAAAAAAGAGAGGCTTTCCAGACAGAAAATTGTTGTTTCTCTCTCGCTTGAATACGATTATACCGATAACGAGAGTTATATCGACTACACATTGATACGAAATATGATTATTGATAGCCTGAGAGGAAAAAAATTTTTTCTTTTAGAAGACGCTCTACAAAGTATATCCGAACATATTGCAAGAAGTTTTCCGTCAACAAAAACTCTGCATCTTGAAATATCGAAACCGGAAATATTTTCAGATTGCGTCGTTTCCGTATCAACTAACTTCTCCCGATAATCCCTGAAAATATAAAATAATTTACAATTTTGCTTCTCTTTGATCCATAAACTCTTATTTGTGCTATAATTAAAAAAATCTTAAAGCTGTAAAGGTATAAGAATGCGCATTTTGATTATAGAGGATGAGGTGACCCTGAGCAAAACTCTATCGGAAGGCCTGAAAGAGAGTGGATACCAAAACGATATCGCAGAAAACCTGAATGACGGTCGATACTTTCTTGATATCAGAAACTATGATCTTGTGCTTATAGACTGGATGCTGCCGGATGGAAGTGGTATGGACTTAATCCCGGAGATAAAAGACAAGCGACCAAAAACAGCTATTATAGTTTTGTCCGCGAGAGATGACAAGGAGAGCGAGATAGAGGCGCTTCGTTCCGGAGCGGACGACTATATCAAAAAACCTTTCGATTTCGATATCTTGCTTATGCGCATAGAGGCAAAACTCCGTTTTGGAGGAAGTAATATAATAGAAATCAACGAACTTGTCATAAATCCGGAAGAGGAAAAGATCATATACAATGGTGAAGTTATAGAGCTCAAAGGCAAGCCGTTCGAAGTTTTGACCCATCTAGCAATGCACAAAGATCAGATCGTATCCAAAGAACAGCTTCTGGACGCGATATGGGAAGAGCCCGAACTTGTTACACCGAATGTCATCGAGGTAGCGATCAATCAAATCCGTCAAAAAATGGATAAGCCTCTTGGAATCACTACAATAGAAACAGTACGCAGGCGTGGGTATCGTTTTTGTTTTCCGCAAAAAGCCTGAGAGTAAGTTTTCTCATCAAACTGGCTGTGGCAATGGCAATATTGCTGAGCCTTTTCTCGATTGTTCTTTATGGCTATATCAGCTACAGTATAGACAATGAACTAAAAAGTTCACTCAAAAAACACGCCAGGTTTCTGTTTGCCGATCAGATAATAAAATCGGGTATCAACAAACAAAGCTTGATACTCAAAAAAACCCTGAATATCAATGCGCAGATCAAAACCTTCTCTTCCGCAAAATACAAACCTCCCCATTTTATACATTTCAAAAAAGATGACAGATATTATCTTAGAGCTTTTTTCCCTTACAATATATCGAATAAAAGCTATCTTGTTTTAACTATGGATATTACCGAACAGCAAAAACTTAGAAACAAAGTTTTTAGAGCGATTATGATGATCGCTTCTTTGACGATGGGAATGATAATTTTATATGCTTTTCTTATCTCAAGGATGCTTCTTTCTCCAATACTGTGTATATCTCGTCGTCTTGCAAAGATGAACGAAAATATACTGGAAACGCTGTCGATCGATCAATTACCGGAAGAGTTTAAACCTCTTGGTCACTCCATAAATATGTTGGTTTCCAAAATTAAAAATTTTCTGATGTACAAGAAAGAGCTTTTTGTTGGAACCGCTCACGAATTGAAAACCCCTTTGACTGTTATCAAAACCAGAAGCCAGGTAGCGCTGAGAAAAAAATCGATAGCAATCGAGGATTTGGCAAGCACGATGGAAGAAAACAACAAAACCATTGACAAAATGAATAGATTGATCAACTCTATTTTGGAATTTGGGAGAGCGGAGGGCGCTCAATTTGAAAAACCCGAATATATCGATCTGGTAGAGTTTTTAAAAAACATATGCAAGGAGATGTCGCTGGTTGCATCTCAAAAAAAAGTAGAATTAAGATGCGCGATGCCACAAAGCCCGGAATATTTGAATATACAAACTTTACTGCTGACACAGATAATAGAAAATATTTTACAAAACGCGATAAGATTTACGCCTGAAAACAGACAGATAAAACTTACTGCCTACAAAAAAGATTCACATTTTTACATAAAAGTTAGAGATGAGGGTCCTGGCATAGAAAACAATATCGATATCTTTGAACCTTTTAGAAGATCAAAACTCTCTGAAGGAGCGGGACTGGGTTTGTTTTTGGTAAAAAGCGCTTCAGATGCGATAGGCGCGAAAGTCGTCATTAAAAACAGAAAGGATGGACAAGGCGCTGTAGCAACAGTCAGCATTCCACTCAATTAGTTGTTATTGTATGTTTTTGGAAGAGAAATTAACTTATATTTAAAGATTGATAAGTTATAAAACGAAATAATTTTTTTAAACGAGGTACACATGGCATTATTGATCAATGACGAATGCATAGCTTGCGACGCGTGCAGAGAAGAGTGTCCAAGCGGGGCAATAGAAGAGAACGATCCAATCTACATCATAGATCCCGACAGGTGTACTGAGTGTGTCGGCTTCTATGACGAGCCTCAATGTATTGCGGTCTGTCCGGTTGACTGTATAGTCCCCGACCCGGACAATATCGAAAGTGCCGATGAATTAAAATTTAAATTTGAACAGTTGCAGGAGGAAATTTGATTTTCCCGCACCCTTTCCGCCCAAACAATATATCCAAAACGGTTATGACATAAGCACAACTTAGCTATATCGATCTTTCAGAAAATACCTGTTAAATCATAAAAAAGATCCAATCAGTAAAACCCTCCACCAGGAGTGGGTGAAATGCAACAACCTTCCCCATTCGGCCGGGAAGGAAATGCCCTCTAAGTGAACAGGAGGTGTTTCCTAAAATCTGCTGCCCATCGTAAATTCGAACGCTGCGGTATCATCCCCGGCTTTGTCGTTGATAGGGTAAGCGAAAACAAGATTTATCGGACCGAAAGGAGACTTCCATTCGACCTGGGCGCCTACTGAAGATCTATCAAGCCATCCTCTTTGTATCTTGTTGGCTTTGTAGATAGTGTTTTTCATCATGCCATAATCCACAAAACCGGTCAATCTCATACCTTTTGTAATCATATCGAGGGGAATGCTCGCTTCTATACTGTTTACTACTATCTGATCGGCACCTACTCGAACTTTGGTGGTTCCACTCATATAATACGGCGACAGAGAACCGCCGGCAAAGCCTCTGATACCATATCTGGATCCACCCAGCATAAACATTTCGGCAATTGGCGTATAGCCTCCGTCGTCTATATAACCCGCATGTAATTTATATCTCAGAATAAGATCGTAATCTATCATATCCTCAAGGCCGTAATAGGCAGCGAATCTCATCTCCGCTCGCCAGAAATCAGCATCGCCACCTACACCGGCGTATTCAAGATTCAACTTCGCGTAGATACCCTCCCTGGGTACATAGTAATCATCGGTATTGTCAAATACGACAGAACCAATAATCGAAGATTTTGTGTACGATTCGTACGCTTCAGGATAGGCAGGTATAAATGTATAATCGTGATAGTCGACATCCGTATAGCTGTATCCAATCGACGCGGAAGTGTGAAGACCTATCCTTTTTCCTACCGAAAACCAGCCTCCCGTTCTGTCTACCGTATAATCTTCGCCAGTATCGTACTCATACTCATAACTGCTGTCGTAGATACCGAAAGATAAGCTATAAAGTGTATTGAAAATTCTCGGATCGGTAAACGAAAGGCTGTAATTGTGTGATTTATTTGAATAATCCAAACCAAGAGAACCTGCGATACCACTACCAAACAGATTTTTGTCCGATACGCTCCCTCCGATAGTAAATCCTTCGTAACTGCCGTATCCTATACCTCCGGATATGCTACCAGTTTGAGTCTCTTCCACCTCAACGACCAGATTTATTTTATTCGCGCTTACACGCTGGGGCTTGACAACCACTTTTTCGAAAAATCCTGTCCTTTGGAGTTCTTTTTTGCTCTCTTCAAGATCGGTATATTTAAATAGATCACCTGGAGCCAGATATATATATCTTCTTACCACATAATCCATGGTCTTTTCGTTGCCTGATATGATTACATCATTAATATAAACCTTTTTGCCTGGATTTACAGTATAGGTGATATCTACAGTATGATTCTTGGTATTCTTTTTGAAAACAGGTTTTATCTGGGCGAACGCGTATCCGAGATCACCCACTGTCTCTTTGACCTTTTTTAGATCTTTGCGAAGTTTTCTGACATCGAACACTTTGCCGCTTTTCATCTTGAGCTCTTCCATCAGCTCGTTTTTATCGAGTCCTTCCACCTTGCCTTTGACCGATACGGATGAGACCGTATACTGCTCTCCCTCTTTTACGACATAGGTCACTTCCGCCTTGTATGAACTGAAATCTACTTTCATCAAAGGCTCTCCAACCTTGGCGTCGAGGTATCCTCTTTCAAGATAGGCTTCTCTCACTCTGAGCTGATCGTAAGGCAACTGCTCAGGCATCGCCGTACCATCGCTGAATCCAGGCAAAAAGCCCAAAATCCCACCCTCTTTATTGGCCAGATTTGCCTCGAGCGCGGAACTTTTCACTTTTTCATTTCCAACAAAAGTAACTTTTTCTATCTTTATTTTTTCACCTCTATTGACATCAAAAGTGATGGCAACACTGTCGTTTACGGGCTTTACACTCGTCTCCACGGTTGTGCCATAGTACCCGCTCCCTTCCATGGATTTGATTATAGCTCTCTTGGCGTTTTCTATCTTTCGGGGACTATACACATCCCCTTTTTTCAAGCCAATGACCTCCATCAGCTTTTCACTGTCACTGACGCCGGTAATCTCGATATTGGTTATATGCGCGCTCTTTGCCTCCAAGCCAATCGACCCGACAATTGCGACTATCACGAATACTACGATTCTCTTGAGCATTTCCATCCTTTTCGTCTTGTCCTGAAGAGGTTTAAAAAAGTTTTTCAGATGTATAATACCTTTTTTTGACTAAAATGAAAATAATAATTAAAGTAAATCATTTATAAAAAGAGAAAAGATGAGTGTTTCGATTGTTAAAAAAGTGGGTATCGTCGGACTGGGATTGATGGGTGGCTCTTTCGCTCTGGCACTAAAAAACGCATACAAGGATGTGGAAATTACAGGTTATGACCACAATGATCAACACTGTATAGAGGCGCTTGAACTTGATCTGGCAGATAAAATAACCGATGATTTGTCTGATTTTGACGATTTTGATCTCATTATCCTGGCTATTCCGGTAGAAGGGATTGTTTCTGTTCTGAAAAGCCTGCAAAACATATCTCCGAATACAACCGTGATCGACTTTGGAAGCACAAAAAAATATATCATAGACTCTACGCCTCCGGCTCTTAGAAAAAATCTTGTTGCGTCGCACCCCATGACCGGAACGGAAAAGTTTGGTCCATCCGCGGCAAAAAAGGATCTTTATAGAGGAAAAGTGGTGGTTATATGTGATATTGCGGACAGCGGCAGCCTTCAAAGCAAAACCGCCAGAAAAATATTCGGCGATATAGGCATGAAGATATTTTACATGAGAGCCGAGGAGCACGATCTGCATGCCGCTTTCATATCTCATATGCCTCACGCTCTCAGTTTTTCATTGGCCAACGCGGTCATGAAGCAGGAGAACCCCGAAGCCATAATCGCTCTTGCTGGTGGAGGTTTCAGGGATATGAGTCGTATAGCCAAAAGTTCTCCCGCGATGTGGGTTGATATTTTTCGACAAAATAGAGAAAATATTTCTCTCGCTCTGGAGTGTTTTCAGGAAGAGTTGTCAAAATGCGGAAAACTCCTTCAATCCGAAAAGTGGGACGAGCTGTTTGAATGGATGAAGGAGGCCAACAGGCTTCATGGAATACTGTGATTCAATTCAATCCCGTTTCCCTTTTCCTCTTCTGTCGTATTTGAATGCAAGTCTGTTCATCTTTTTTTTGTCCAGAGTAACAGCCTTGTTTCCGTTTTGTATCTCATAAAGTTGCCGTACCATATCTTCTACCTCGGAATCCTCGCTCATATGGGGATATAAAATTTTCAAAGCCTCGTCAATTTTGTATGTACGATTCATACCCAAAAGTCTTCCGCCCCCATTTTTAAAGAGTGGAAAATATCTCATTAACAGAAAACTCAAAATGACTCCGCCAAAAAAAGCAAGCGGTATATACCACATAAATCTATCTATTTTTTGTCTATACTCTTTTTTTGCGTAATATGATGTGTCAAGCAGTATATCCTTGCCCTTTGATACACTTCGACGAGGCGTTTGTCTGCTTTTTTGTGTCGTGCGTAAAGCTGATTTTTTGGCTGCTGTTTTATTTGAAGTCATCTTTTTTGAATTGCCGCCTGTTACGGCTATTGGGTAGGCTTTCGTGCTCAACTCTCTAATTTTGCCGTCATTGTAGTCAAACTCTTTAAGTACAAGGGATGGAATGGTAAAACCGGTATCAGATATAAAGACATACTTTTTTGTGTATACGCTATGCATCTTTCCGTTTTTAAAGTTACTTTTTACTACGGCATCGTCGCTATACACTGTGACCCCATCGATATCGAAAACCGGATCATCCATATCTTCGAGATTTCCTTCTCCGGATATCGTTAAAGTATAGTTCACGGGCATATTCGCTTTGACTTTCGCGTGATCAATTTTGCTGCTTATTGTGTATTTACCGACCAGATCAACCTTTTCAGGCGTCCGTTTGACATCCACCGTAATTATATTGGAGCGAACCGAACTCCATCTCAGCGGAACCCCAAACATCCCAAAAGGATCTCCGGGGGCGCTTTCGTCTTTCACTCCTACTCTTATCCTGGAAGGAGATATAGTCAGTTTGCCGCTTTTTTGAGGCACCAGAAGATACTTCAACTCATGCACTATGGCATTGCCGGTTCTGTAGCGTTTTTCACTCCCTATAGGTTTTGCGAAAAAATCATTGAATTCAGGGGGTCTGTATTCCAGCTGCACTATATTGGACCCGGATGTTTCTATTGCATCCACCGTAATTACAAAAGGCTCACCCATGTATACGCTTTTCTTGTCGCTCTTCATCTTCAACAATACTGTATCGTTATTTATTTTCGAGGCGGTTTTGATATCGATCACTTCGATATTTATAGGTTTGGTTTTGTAGATCTTTCCATCTACTCTGATCTCAAAAGCTGGCACCTTGATGTTCTTGGGTGGAAATATGTCAAATGATAAAATTTTTTTATTTTTTGTTACTAGTTTTCCATTATAATATCTGGTTTCAATTTTGTTTGTCTTTTTTATGTTTTCTGGCGAGCAGCATTTTATGGATGAAAGATCTGGAAACACAACGCTGTTTCCTTCCGCAACTATTTTGATCCTGACGCTTTGCCCATTTGGTATTCTGGTTGAACTGACTCTTATCTCCACATTGGAGGCAAATACAAATAAACTCATTAATAGAATGGATATAATTATATTTTTTATACAATTCTGAAAACGCATTTTATCTCCTTTTACCACGGATTAACATGGCTTTTCTTTTCTCTTTTTTTGCCTGAGCCAGCCTTGTACATCAAAGTAGGCATTTTTCTGTTTCTCATCTTCTTCATCAGTCTTTTGAGCTCCTTGGCCTCTATTTTTCTAGCCAGATCTTTTCTTTCCCTGGTGGAGTTTTGATTATAAACACCTCCGCTGTCGCCTTTCTCATCATACTCTTTTTTCCTTTTTTTGTTATTGTTGTTTTTTGTTGATTTTTCTTTCTCTCTTGCTTGTTGATGTTTCTCTTTGTATTTGCCTTCCCCTTTTTTGTCTTTTTTTTCATCATGATTTTTGTTGTTGTCGTTACGCATCTCTTTTTTTTCTTCTTTTTCTCTATTTTTTCCGTTATTTTTCATATTGGATTTATTTTCACTGCTGGTACTATTGTCTTTTTTTGATTGTTTTGTTTTTGAATTATCATTTTTGTTGTTGTCTTTTTTCTTGTTTTTGTTAGCATCTTTTTTTTGATTGTTATTCTTTTGTTTATTTTGATTTTTTTTGTCGCTTTTATTTTTTTTATTCTTGTTTTTCTGCTTGCCACTCTTTTGTTGCTGATTCTTGTTTTTATCTTTATTTTGCTTCTGTTGCTTGTTTTTCTTTTTCTGCTGTTGATCTTTCTTTTTCTGCTGTTGATCTTTTTTGTTCTGCTGCTCTTTGTTCTTTTTTTTCTGCTTTAGCATTTTTTTTGCCAATTCGAGATTGTATTCCGTGTCTTTATCCCGAGATATCTTCAAAGCGGCTTCGTATGCTTTTATCGCGCTTTTGTACTCTTTGAGCTTAAAGTATGAGTTTCCCAGATTGTGAAGTCTGCCGTGCTCGTCTACACTCTCTCCTTTTGCTCTTTTGAACAAACTGACCGCTTTTTTGTATCGTCCTGCCTTGTAATAGGCATTGGCCAAATCGTAATTCAA
>CAZYUW010000128.1:0-4166 GCA_964650685.1 uncultured Nitratifractor sp. | reverse complement strand
GTAAATAATATATCATCTATATTTTTTACTATGTCTGTGTCTGGTGCCTCTTTTACCCATAGTGTAGCACCTTTCACATATGCTGTATCTATATGTAAAATCGAGCTCTTTGCCACATTTTGCGCATCTTTTGACGAAATTCCCTTTCCTGAGCGATCTCTCAATGAAAGCGTTCAGCTTTTCACGCTCTTTTTTGGCCAGCTCGGTATCCGGAAAACTCCCCGAAAATCTGAACGAAAGCCACAGATACAAAGATACCTCTTTGACTCTATCCTCCGCATTCAGCAGCTCTCCGTTGGTATGCGCGTCTGGCGGCAGATCCCTGGGCGGTATGTATCTGACCGGTTTATCTTTTTCGAGACGGGCGAGATATCTGTGGTATATCGATTCGATATACGGGGAGCTCATGCTTACCGGAGCGCAGGCCAGATGATATCTCGACGCCAGTTCCAGATCATACTCGTCCACTATGGCCGCCACTTCGAGCATAGACTCTATGTTGGCGGCCACAAAAGGTCCTTCGAACTCCATATTCTGGGCAAAAAAATCGAGTATTTCGTAGAGTCTGTGTGTCTCGAGTATTTTGCCTATGAGCATTACATGCTCAAGCGTAGCCATGACCGAGAGTGGCGCTTCGATATCGGGTAGGGGGGAGTTGAACTTTTCGGTGATCGTTTTGAGTGTGTTTTTGTCCAACGCGCCAACATACCCGTGCTCATGCAAACCAAAGCGACCGGCTCTGCCGGCAATCTGGAGGATCTCCGAACTGTTCAGCTCTCTCCTTTTGAGACCGTCGAACTTGTTGTCTCTACCGAAAAGAATCGTTTTTATCGGCAGATTCAACCCCATCGCTATCGCGTCGGTAGCGACAAGAACATCGCTTTGCCCCTCCCTGAATCTTCTTGCCTCCTCTCGTCTGACTTCCGGAGAGAGGTTTCCGTAGACGACAGAGACCCTGTATTTGCCCGATAGTTGCTGCTTGAGCTGCAAAACCTCTTTTCTCGAAAAAACCACTATGGCGGTGGAAGGCTTTATCTTTTTGACCGATACAGGATGCTTCATAAGCTCAAGGGGATTCTTTCTTTTAAATTCCACTATCTCCAGCTCTTCATCGAGATATTTGCACAGCATTCTGACTATATGAAGCGCGTTGGACGAGCCGGTCAATATCACCTCTTTCGCCGGCGCACCTATCAGTGCATTCACCCATGCCCACCCTCTGTCTCTGTCGTCGAGCATCTGTATCTCGTCGATCACACAGCAATCCACCTCTATTTCGCTGTTGAGCATCTCTATGGTGGAGCTTACATGAGTGGAGTCTTCGTCTATAATCTCTTCTTCTCCGGTTATGAGCGAGACGGCGACTCCGTCTTTTTTCATATCTTCGTACCCCTCCAGCGCCAGAAGTCTCAAAGGTGCCAGATAGTACCCGGTTTCAGCTCTTTTAAGACGCTCCAGAGCACTGTAGGTCTTGCCGCTGTTGGTAGGTCCAACATGAAACACGATCTTTCTTTCAAGCGCTCTCGCCACCGGAAAGAGCCGTTTGAAATCCCTGATCGTTCCAGCCAGCAGCTCCTCTCTCTGCTTCTTCTCTTTCAGGGGTTTGATATGCTCGTTGAAATGATACAGTATGGTACGCTTGGTCTTCTCTTTGATCTTTAGATTGCCGCTTTTGAGTATATGCGGTTCCAGGAATCTGACGATCATTGAGCAGAGCAGGTCATCGGAAATATCCAGCCCTTCGGACATATCTTCCATTCTCTCTTTGAGAGCCACAATATTTACATCAAAAAGAGAGAGGGTTTTCTCTTTCAAGGACTCCATATCCTCCAGAAAGGGCAGCTTCTCGCTTAACCATACGGAAGAGTAGATGAATTTTTTGTCGTACGACAGTTTGAGCCTGTATCTGATATCCTCTCCGCAAAAATTCGTCTTCTGGGGTTTTTCTATCAGGAAATGATCACCGGCTTCCACCACAAAAAAGTCGCGATCTATATTTTTCGCGATTCGTTCCACAATCTCTATATTGACAGGATTGTATCTGAGTTCTCCATCCGAATCAAGCCGTCTTATATGTGCATATATCTCCTCTTCGCTCATGTAGATATTATTCTCCTGAGATTCCAGAAACTCCTTTATCTGAGCCTCCTTCTGCTCTATAGCTACTCTTTTTATATCGGATATTTTTTTGATTATATATTCGTCATCTTGCTCTAAGAGGGTATCTATATCGAGTCGACCAGATCTTGTCACGAGCAGTTTGCTAAAGCTGTATTGAGACAAGTCGAAAGTATAGGAGTGCACGAACTCTATCTTGTCGTCCGCGCCAAACTCTATCTCGCACTCTTTCTCTATCCTTGAGACTCGTTTCAATCTGCGCAGATAGCGAAGTTTGTTGAGTATTTTTTCTCTTGTGATCCTCGAGTTTTTCATATCGAGAAATATCTCAAATATCCTGGACTCCTCTTCATGATCCAGCTCTATATCCTCAAGCAGGTACTCAATCTTTTCTATTTTATCGTTGTATTCGCCGTCCAATTTGACAGAAGAGCGCAAGCAGGAGAGGGGTTTTCTTTTTTCACCAATGAGATACTCGACTAGAATCTTTCTCTGCCTGTATCCACCTTCACTCCAAAATCTGCGTAAAGCGCGCAATAGACTCTCTCTTTCGAGATTTTCGGTATCGAGACCAAGATATATAGACAATCTTAAAAGTCTGTCGTCGTCGATTCCGACGATACCCTCATCAAAAGGTTTGCCGCCAAAATACTCCCTGATCCTGTTGTTGAGTTTTATAAGCTGTTTTCTCTTTTTTTTCGCCATGCAATATTTCTTATATTATTTAATTTTTAAAAAAGATCTCTCTTCTTCTCAATTATAATATATTAAGCTCTACAAGAGTAGTTTATTTTTATATATTTTATAATATGTCTTAAATTGTTTTAGATAATTGCGAGATTTGAATATCGTAAATACCCATTTTTTGAAGTTTTTATAAATTTAATTGTATTAAAAAATATATTAAAATTATATGATATAATATCTGAAAAATTTTGTGTCAGAGGATCTCCTGGTGTCTCATGGAAGAGTTGGAAAATATTTTATCTTTTCGGTACTTGCCACTATCATAGTCGCAGCCGGCGGCGAAGCGATACATACCGCCAGGATGCTACATGTGGCATCGCTGGAAAGCAGGGGAATGACACTGATACTCAGCGATAGCGACACATCTTCCAGGACAAGCATATCCATAAGCAATGTACGAAGATCGAATCTCAAGCGGAACAGCATAAACATAAAACAGATACTCGAAAATACCAAAAAGTTTTTCGCCGTCAACAGATCGGCAATCAGTATATCGAGAATGGCTTTTGGCAAAATGGCTACTCTCGCGCTGCGGTCGAAAAAACGGAAATCAGGCAAGACAATTTACCTTACTTTTGATGACGGCCCCATGAGTGGCACTGAAAATGTCATCAAAATACTTGCGGAAGAGGGCGTTGATGCAACCATGTTCTGTATAGGCAGAAATGTACTTATACGGCCCGCTCTGTTCAAAAAAGAGTCCTCTATGAGAAACTTGCTCTTAGCCAACCACACATTCTCCCATGCTAATGGCAAATATAGCAGATTTTACTCCGATCTCTATGGTGTCATGAGCGATATCGAGCACGCCCAATTACTGATAGGGGGCAGGAAATACCTCAGACTGGCCGGCAGAAATGTCTGGAGGCTTCCTGATATTAAACGCAACGACTGGGCGATAGGGTTCAATCGCAAGATCAACGAGACTCCAAAATATGATCTTTTGGGAGCTGAAGGCTATTATGTGTATGGCTGGGATATAGAGTGGCATTTTGACAGAAAAGACAAAAAACCTGTCGAAAAAGTCGACGAAATGGTAAAAAAGATCAACTCTATCCATATGAGAGGCAGAACGGCAAAGAGAAACAAGATCGTACTGCTGACACACGACTTTATGTTCAGGGACGCAGAGAGTGCCGAAAAACTCAGGGCGCTGATAAGAGCAATGAAAAAAGATGGATGGAGATTCGAGAAGATCAGTAGATATGGAAGCTACATACCGGATACATTGAGATTTGCTAAGTACTACAACAAGCAACCATCGTATGCCATGGTCAAAAAAAAGAAAAAACATGAGACAA